>CANFNN010000046.1 GCA_947448095.1 Bacteriovoracaceae bacterium
CGTTTAGGAAATTTAGGTATTATCTTTTTATGTTCAAGATCAAATAATCCCTCTTGAGCAAGCTTGGCTTTTAATTTATCAAATTGAAGCTTGAGCTGACCGGCACCGGCCGGAAGAATCCTCTTGGCCAAGATCTGAAAAGATCCACGCTTTTGATAAACACTTACGGGTCCCAGAACGATAATTTTATCTCCATCCTTTAGACTTCTAATGAGTGGGTTTCTAAGTGCATCCCCTTTGAATAATGCGCAGGAGATACAAGCAGAGGCATCCGAAAGAGTAAAATACCAATGCCCGCTGGCAGAGGGAGAAAGATTGGTCACCTCACCTTGAACAAAGATTTCCTGGAATTCCTCCTCCAGAAGATTCTTTATGGATGAAACAAGATCTGAGACCGTAGCAGCTTCATATTCCATTATTTATTCAGTGATTTTGTTTCTTTGAAAACATTAAAGCCCTGAAGATATCTGACAGCTTGAAGCACTTGATAGTCTTCGCTCGGCTTAAATGTTTTAAACACCTCATCTTCCACTACTTTCTTTTTATTTTTGCGTTTATCCATTTCGCCAATTCTGTGAACACGCTCTTCTCTTTCGAAAATTTCGCGTTGTTTTTTTTCTGCAGGTGTCTCTATCGCTGCTGTTAAATGATTTCTGAGATCCTTTTCGCGAATATAACGGTCTTCTTTCAAATCTTTTTCAAATGCATCCTGATCAACTTCTTCAATCGTCACATCAGGAATTATTCCAACGGCTTGAATCTTGCGATTTTTGGGAGTCATGTATTGAGCAATTGTAAGTTTAACGCCTGTATCTTTATCTAGCTGAGCAACTGTTTGGACTGATCCCTTTCCAAAAGATTGAGACCCCATAATAACTGCACGCTTATAGTCTTGTAAGGCTCCTGCAACAATTTCAGACGCCGAAGCTGAAGCACCATTGACAAGAACAACCATCGGAGAAGTTAAATCCTTAAAGCCAGATTTTTTAACATACCGGATATCTTTATTTTGGCGATCACGAGATTCTGTTGAAACCACTATGCCTTCTTTTAAAAACAGTGAAGATACGTCCACTGCCTGATCAAGTAAGCCACCTGGATTCGAGCGAAGATCTAGGATGATTCCAGAAATTCCACCTTGTTTTGCAGTCTTCGATTTTAGACTTTTAAGCGCCTCTTCCATCGATTCAGCCGAACGTTTTTGAAATTGTGTAAGACGGATATAGGCGAAGTGATCTGCTACGAGTTCTGATTTGACTGGCTTAACTTTAATCATTTCTCGGACGAGACTGAAGTGCTTGACTCCTTCGAAGCCGTCTCTAACGATGCCAAGATGAATTTTTTCACCAATTTTTCCGCGCATGCGCTCGATTGACTGCTCGAGAGACATACCAACAATGGGTTCGTGATTAATTTCAACCAACTTATCTTTTGGTAAAATCCCTGCTCGAAAGGCAGGAGTATCGTCAATTGGAGTAATGATATAAATAACACCGTCTCGTTGAGTCACTTCAAGTCCAAGTCCGCCGAATTCGCCTTGAGTATCATTTTGCATTTTTTCAAAAAAATCTTTATTCAGAAATGCGGAGTGAGGATCCAAGGTATCCATCATACCTTTAAGTGCTCCTTCAATTAACTTCTCGGTACTAACTGGACGGTAGTACTGAGTCTCAACCAAGTGAAGAACTTTATTGAAAAGTTCAAGCTGCTCAAAGCGTGACTTGTTTTCAGTTATTTTTGGGGCAGGAGACTTAACTTCTTTAGATGTTTTATCCGCAAACGAATGGAAAGAAAAACTAACGAGGAAAATGGTAGCGATAAATGAACGCAAAAACATGAGTACTCCTAAACTGATTATCAGTCTTAGATTTTACTCACTCCATTCTGGTCTAACCACAAAATAGTGTTTTGGGCGGTATTTTTCTTGCGAACTTCGAAGTATAAATTTTGATCTTCTTTTGAGTCATTTTGTGTATAAGCGAGGATCTCACCATCTTTTACCGTGTCATTTTTCTTAACTTTGATATCCATCTTACCTAACAGCACCGTTCTTAGATCAGAGCCATGATCAATTAAAACAACCTGACCATAACTTGCGAGATCCCCAGCGAAAACGACTTTCCCCCCACCTACGGCCTTCACAGGCTGGATAGAGTTATATTTAAAGGTCACACCTTTAGCGCTTGCAGTATAAGTCGAAAAGTCTGATACCGGATTTTTAAAAAAGCGATCAGGTCTTTTTTCGACAACAGGCGCCTGAGAAAAAGTTTTCTTCACTTCAGCTATTTTTTGAGTGAGTTTTTGCTTTTGAATTTTTGATTCTGCTAGCTTTTTATTTTGGACTTTAGACAAATAAAGTTCCATAGCGACTTTTTTTCGTGCCTCAAGTTCTTGAATAACTTTGGCCAGCTCTTCTTCGTTTGTCTTTAATGTCAGAAGCTTACCATCGAATTCAGTCACTTTATTTTCAAAAGAAATGAGTTCTGATTCTCTGTTTTTTAACTTATTTTGAGCTTGTTTAAGCAGCTCGAGGTGGACTCTTTTTTGCCAGTCTTCAGTCCCCTCATTTTCGCTTTCGATGAGATAACTTTTAAAAATCTTTTTGTTCTCAGATTGGGCTTCTCTTACTTGCAAGTGAAGCTCAGTGAGTTTATCGCGGTAGAGCTTAACATCCCCCTCGAATTGACGGATCTGTTCGATGCTTGAGAGATAAAGATTATTTTTGCTGCCAATTTCTTTTTCCAAAGACGAGAGACGGGCCCCAAGTTCCATGACTTCAGAGCGCGCGCGAACGAGTCCATCTTCGCGAACCTTGATGGCCGCAGATGCATTCAGTGCGAATGTTAATCCAATAATGAGTGCTAATCTCATAAAGTTGGCTTCCATCTCCAGTCTTGCATTGAAAAAGTCCAGAACACTGAAAAGACCATTAACAAAATGATCGTATCAAAGAATTTCAGAGTTCCATTTAACAGGCCCATCGCACTAAAAGCGACGACAACAACGGACAGACCGACAGCGATGGTTTTACTCGCCACCATTTTTTTTCTTTGAAATTTTTCAATTAAGTAAGATCTTGAACGAAAAAGATCATAACAAAGCCAGAAGCTAATAACCCAAAAAATGGCCACCACTCCAATCACTCCCCAATCTCCCGCCTTTCCAAGAAAACGATAAAAAGGATGAGATTTCATCACACTTGTGATCTCAGGATATTTAACGTCAGTCGCCGTCATGTGATCCTTGCCACCAAATTTCACGACTTGCTCTCTCACAAAATCCAAACTTTCCTGAGAAAGACTTGGGTTAAGAGAAATGCGGACGGATTTGAAATTCATTAAATCTGAACTCACCTGATAATCAGCGCCGAGCTGGCTCACTAGCTGATTCAACTTACCGCGACTCTCTTCAGAGGTCTTATCGTTTATATCTAAAACCCCAGGCAGCCGAGCAATCAGATTCTTTAATTTGTTGGCGTCAACATTTTCGTCAATTACAGCGACAAAATATGGATTCACTATTTTTTCAGGTGAAATTTTTTCTACAACCTCTGCAATCCAAGGTCTGTGCGTCAGACTGAAAGCGAGTAAACACGAAAAAAGAAAAAAACTGAATCCTCGAATGAGGGATTCGCCAAGAGATTTAAAAAATTCAATTAAATAAAACATGCGTGCCCCGAATAGACCAATCGTCCCTGATCAAGATGAGCGATCTTGCCTGGGAACTGTTTGATTAGTTCTTTATTATGTGTGGCCCAAATAATTGTGAGACCTTTTTTGTGATTGAAATGATTAAGCACCTCAAACAAGCGGTAAGAATTTTCTTTATCCAATGAGCTTGTTGGTTCATCTGCTAAGAGAGCTGTTGGTTTTGACAATAGTGCGCGAATCATCGCCACCTTTTGCTTTAAACCACCATTGCAGTCATCAATTTTACGATTGAGATGATCGTAAACACCTAACAGGCGGCTGAGATCTTCCATTTCACGAAAGTATTCATTCTTGTTTGCGTAAAGAGAAGAGTCATAGGCCATCCACATATTATCTTCACAAGTTTTCTTGTTCAGTAAGCGGAGGTCTTGAAAAACAGTAGAGACAAAATGCTTGCTTGATCGTTGATGCGGAAGAATGGCTTTTCCCGAAGTTGGTTCTAAATAGCCACCAAGGACATTTAAAAGTGATGTCTTTCCGGCACCAGAGGGGCCAGTCAGGAACAAAATTTCACCAGGGTAAATAGTTAGCTGCACCGATTTCAGTGCACAAATGGAGCCGTACTCCACGGATAGATTATCCAGGTGAAACAAATAATTCTGATTAGTTGAACCTTGCTGGGTTCGACCTTGTTGAGGAAGACGACCGGTTAACATCCGTGAAACCTGCCTATACTTTAGGGTCCCTTCATGGAACCCACTTAACGTTATGCAAACATTGTACCGAGAGACAAAACAGAAAGTAAAGGTTACGGGTCAGATAAATAGCCGACAAAATTAAGCGGTTATGATCCCTTCTCGCTTAAGTAGTTCATAGGCCGAATCAGAGCAATAAACATTCGGCACAAAGTTAAACTTGGCCTGCAGATCGCTAATGATCGAGTTTTCTACGTCACCCAGAAGCAACACTTCTCCGTCTTCCATCAGAATTTTGGCAGGGTCGCGCTCAAGCAATAAATTTTCATGAGTTTTTGATTTCACAAGTTTTTTGCGAGACTTCACAAAGATAATATTTTTCTTAGGCAGATCTTCAACGATCCAATCTTTTTCAGTGCCTTTCTTTTTCAGAATGTCTTGAATCTCTTTAATTTTCTCTTCTGCCCGTTTTACAATTTTATCATAAACATGGTCTTCATCCTGGCTCAGAATCCTCTGCTTAAATTCTTCGCATTTAACAGTGCGAGGAGCTTTTCCAAACAACAGAGAAAAAGCCAGATCCTTAATGCGAGGATTCTTATCAAATGATCCATCTGAATAACATTGATGAAGTTGAGTCATGAAGTACTGATCATTAAAAGTGTAAAACTTTTCAGGATTGTGAGCAATCATGTCCATCAGCTGAGAGTAAGAATAGATCTTTCCTTTCTCAAGCATGTAGAAACAAATTTCTTCGGCAATTGCATCAAAACGTGCCCCTCGGGCCGAGCGCACCACTTGTGAGTACCATGCAAAACGCGCCATCAAAAAATCTTCTACAGCGTGGAGAGCATTATGATTAAAGGCCACGATCTCGTGTCCATTAACGGTTGCGACTTTAAAATGATGAAGCAGGTAATCCCGATCGTAAGTCCCATATTTGATTCCAGAATAATGGGCATCTCTCAAGAGATAATCCATGCGGTCGCAATCAACTTCAGAATGCAAGATCTGATTAGCAAGCAAACTAGAATCGTTCCCCTTCACAAGGTTAGAAATTTTTTGCGGGTCTAGATGATAGGCCTTAAGAATATGGGTGATACCACCTGGGTAATCAGTATTTTTTATAATATAAGACCCAAGATGCTCGTGATCATCTGGGTGTCCCTTGCCATTTTTTTCATTCGTTGTTTCGCCGTAGCGAATATAGGACATCTCGGTAGTGTGAGAGAACATGAATGTTCCCAAATCATGCAGAAGGGCCGCAAGCCGAATACTTTGATGAAAAACTTTTTGAGGAGACTGGATACTATCATCAAATAATTCTTGCTCCGAAACCGCTCGATTTAGTCTTTGCAAGATTTTATGAGCGTTAAACATCACTCCGATAGAGTGCCCGTAGCGAGAATGTTCGGCTCCTGGGAATGTGTAGAAAGTGAACCCCAGCTGTTTAATCCAACGCAAGCGTTGATAAAATGGCGTGTGGATAATTTCCCATTCTAAATTTGAGAGATGGATGAAACCGTAGAGTGGATCAAAGATGATTTTGCTTTTTGAACTGACTTCCATGTGCACCAGAAATGAACAGGGGCCCAAACCATGGACCCCTTTAGATTTTTTTAATGAAGAGTGATTGTTTTTCTCTTACCTTTGCGAACCTTAGCAACTTTGCTGATGGCGTATTCCATCAACATGAAAGCTTCTCTACGCAAACCATTCTCATGGATATAGCGATAAAAGTTTTCAATATCACCGTTTGAGCGGAAGTTTTTGATTGTCATTACTTCAGGTGCTACGCCGGCTTTTTCATCAAGATTTACTGTTTTAGACATATGGACTCCTAGGTCGTGTTATTTTACTTTTATCAACTCAACTCTTCAACATTTCTTATTGTTCACGTGCTTCGATCATTCCGTAGCTGTGAAGTTTGTTGTAAAGAGTTTTTACTGTAATTCCAAGGGCTTTAGCAGCACGCGTTTTGTTTCCATTTAAGTGACCAAGAGTGTCAACGATGTGTTTTTTCTCAAGATCAAAAAGTGTGAACTCAACATACTTAACCGGTTCCATTACAACTTCAGCTTTAACTTCTTGAGCGAACTCTGGAAGGTGAGATGCTTCAATGTATTGTCCATCAGTAAGGATGTATGTGCGCTCCATGATGTTTTTAAGTTCGTGAGCGTTTCCTGGCCAGAAGTAACCAGCTAATTTTTCAATTGCACCAGAAGTAAGAACTTTGGCCTGTGACTTACCATGGTTAAGGAAGAACTCGGCCATTACTTTTACATCATCTTGACGGTTACGAAGAGATGGGATGCGAAGAGCAATTGTGTTAATACGGTAGAAAAGTTCTTCTTTAAATTTCCCTTCTTCAACAAGCTTCTTAATTTCTACTTTTGAAGTAGCGATGATGCGTACGTTAAGAGCAATTTTTTCATCAGTATCAACAGTGATCATTTCGCCACCAACAAGAGCACGAAGGATCTTAGTTTGGATATGTGCAGTTGTGTGAGCGATATCATCGATAATAAGTGTTCCACCGTTCGCTTGAACCATAAGACCTTTAGAGCTGAAAAGTTCGCGGTCAAGTTGAGCTTCGTTAAGAGCTGAACAAGAAGCGATTACACAACCACCCTTACGTGCAGACCATGTGTGGATTTTTTTAGCAAGAATTTTCTTACCAACACCATGAGCACCTTCCAAAAGGATTGGAAAATCTTGAGAAGCTACTTTTTTAGCAGTTTGAACTACTTCTAAAAAATTCTTAGAAAGACCAATCATTTGAGAGTTATCTTCAAGACCTTTTGAGATCTGGATATCTACGCGGCTTGAAAGTTCTTTTTCTTTAGCATCGATCTTAGTTTGTAACTCACGGTTAAGATTTTTAGACATAAGAAAAAGGTGCATGTTACGGATCGGAGACTGAAGTTGATTCAAGATATCGTTAATAGATGCGATGTCTGAATCAGAAAAGTTTCTATCTTTTTTGATTGATTGAACGTTGATGGTACCGATTACACAACCATCTACCATTACAGGAACACAAAGTTCAGCTTCAACGATTTCTTCACGAAGACCAGTTGAAGCGATAGGGTCACGTTTTACTGAATTAGAATAATAAGCTCTTTTCATACGAGCTACGTATCCAGAAAGGCCTTGGCCTTTGTTTAAAAGTTTGGCAGAAGCAAGTGCCTGACCATTTTCTGATAAAAGACGAGTACAACCATCTGAAAGAACTTCGAAACCAAGAACTTTATGCTCGCTCATAAGGTCTTGTACGAAACCTGAAAGCTTAGCGAAAAACACGACTTCGTCCAGGTTTGTTAATAGAACTGATGAAAGAGTAGCAAGTTCGTTGTGGTTAGAAGCAGTTTTCATGTTGGTCCCCTTTACACTTAAATCACAGTTTGTTTAAAAATTACACAGTGCGTTAGTAAGGAGATATTACAATTTGTATGAATATTTTACAAGACTAAAATGATGCGGTGTTTAAAGATTCTTCGCTATTTCTAATTATTTCAGTATGTTGGTCCACTGCGGGGAGTAGCAACGACCAAAGTTTTGGGTTAATTGGCCCAATATCTCACCATCGCGGTTCATAATGTAGATATCTTGGACGGCCTTAGACTGTGAAACAACCCTTTTGCTCGTAAAAACGATGAATTCCCCATCTGGTGAGTAGACGGCTTCCTCATTAGAACCAAAGTCTTTGGTTAAGCGAACGAGATTGTTTCCATCTGAGGCAATTCGGTAAAGATCAAACCCAGCATCAACCCAAGAGCTAAAAACGATTTCTTTGCCATCAGGAGAAAATCGTGGGGCCGCATTAAACTGACCGACAAAAGAAATCCGTTTCACACCTTTATCCGGATTGGCAGGATCCATCGTGTAGATGTGAGCTCGGCCCGGACGGTTAGAAAGAAAAGTCATAAGGGAGCCGTCACGATTAATCGAAGGATCCACGTCATCAGCATAATGAGAAGTGACGTTTCTCATTTTTCCCGATCCAATCTGCATTTCATAAATATCAGCATTGCCCTTAAAAGAAAGAGTCATATAAATGAGGTCACCTGACGCGCTAAAAATAGCACCTGAATTAATTCCAGGTTTATCAGAAATGGTTGAAAATGATTTGTTTTTTAAATCATACATCTTTAAATCAATATTTTTAATGATGCGTACTTTATTGCGAGAGACCTCTTTATGGGGAGCAATAACTGAAAACATAATTTTTGAATTATCGGGCGCAACTGACGGTGAAAGGACAACAGAATTAAAATGTGTAAGCTTCTCAACCCTGTTTCCATCAAAGTCCATGAGAAAAAGTTCTTTGACTGTATCTTTTCCAAAAGTTCCTCGGTCAGAGACAAAAACAATCGTTGAATTAAAAATGGAAGGCTTGCCAGTCACAGACCGGTATATTCCGTCAGCAACCTGGTGGGCCTTGAGGCGAATATTTTTTTGATCAATGGTCACGCTATGATTAAAGATTTCCTGACCGCTCAATACACTCCAGGCCTTAAACTTTGCCTCGATACCACTGCCAGATGAAGAAATATTCGTTGCTAGAAAATAAGTAATGCCACTTTCTTTCCATTTAGCAAGATTGGGTTTTGAGTAACTCTCCTGCCCCTTTTCTGAAAAATCGACATTATTAAATTTGTGTTTATAGAAAACAAAATCGTTACGAAGAATATCAATCAGCTCACTTGCCAGGCTTTTCTGCTGTCCGCCCAATGACTTTAGTTCAGCATCATCAATAACAAATTTATCTTTATCAACACTTGCCTCACCTACAGCAATTTCAGCAACAGCTGTTTGTGAAAAAGCTTGAACCTGAAATAAAAGAGCACAAATGAATAGAATAATTTTCATGAATACCTCAAAGAGGGAATTTCAGGATGATTCCTGAATTCGCAAGCCTCGGAGCAACCGTGGCTTCTGGTTTAGGATACGGAGAACCATCTCGAATCGCCTTCTCTGCTCGAGAGTCAAATTCGGCCTGGCCAGATGATTCAATTAAATCAGTTTTAATGACACTGCCAGAGGCAGATAAATAAACTGCGATCTTGCATTTCAAATTCTGATTCATAAGGTAGGTAGGCAGTTTCCAGTGGGCCCTAACAAGTTCTGGAAGCGTCTGTACATAAGCCGAAAATTCCGAGTTTTGTTCATCGGTGTAATCACCAACTAAAGCAGAACCTTTGGAAAGTCGGTTGCCCTCAATAATAAGTGAATCCAGATCTTTATTAGTTGATTTGGTCGTGCCCTTTTTACGGTCAGAAGGGGCCACTTTTTTACTAGAATAATCGCTGATGAGATTCATGAAAGAAGACTTTTTCTTCTCGCCCTTCTCCTGAATCACAAGATCATCTTTTTTAATAATGTCCGGAGCTTCTTCTTTGGCCTTGGTTTCAACCTTAGCACCTTCTGGCTCAGGCTCTGGTTTGGCGACTGGCTCGGCTTGCATTTCTTTAAGTTCTTTGACTGTAAATTTAGGCATCCCTACGACATCGACACGAACTGAGGCGCGGATAATTTCAACGTTATTATTGAGTTTAAAAACCTGAAGAATGGTTGAGCCACCGAAATAAGCAACCAACACAAGAAGAGCGTGGACTCCGCAGGAGACCAGAAAATTCTTTGTGAAATTTCGATCCATCGCCGTGTCGCTAAACATTTATTTATTTTTCTCCACTTCCGTCACAAGCGCAATATTACTCACCCCGGCCTTTTTAAGGCTAGCGATGAGTTTGGCGACTTTTTCATATTTCAATGAATAATCGGCGCGCAGATACACAACATCTGTTTTATTGGTCTTAAACTGCTTTAAAACAGAGGCAATAAGATCCTTAGAAGTCACTAAACTCTTACCCAGATAATATTGCTCACCTGAGGTGACCGAAAGGATTACGAGTTCTGGTCTTAGACCCATATTATTAATTTTTTGAGTCTTTGGTAATTTAAGATCAATGCCGCTAAAAAGCATCGGTGTCGTTACCATGAAAATAACCAGTAGAACTAACATGACATCCACAAGTGGTGTCACGTTAATTTCAGAAACTGGACCTTTTTTTCCACCGAGATTCATCCCCATGGAACTAATCCTTCTTGATCAGAATAGATCTTTCAATCAGGTTTAAAAAGTCCTGAGAGAATGATTCCATCTGAGAATTAATACGCGCAATCTGATTATTGAAAATGTTGAAAAACCACACAGCAGGAATCGCTGCGGCCAATCCAACGGCAGTGGCCACAAGTGCCTCGGCAATACCGGGAGCAACAGCTTCAATACTTCCCCCACCCATGGAAAGACCAGAAAAAGCATCGATGATTCCCCATACAGTTCCAAAAAGACCAATGAAAGGTGAAATTGATCCAATAGAAGCCAGAGTTGAGACCCTGATATCCATTTTTTCGTTAGCGGTGTTAGAACCAGTCTTGAGTGCACGCTCTAAAGATTGAAAACCATTCTGAGTAAAATGCTGGGCAATTGTTCCCTTATTTCCACTGGAGAGCTTTTCTCCCACTTTGTTTAATTCTTCGTACCCACGACGAAACATCAAACTCATTGTTGAATCTTGGTTTTCTGAGGCTTCTCTATGAATTTCAGAAAGAGAATTAGAAGTTTTAAAAAAAGCATTAAATTTTTCGTTTGCCTCAGTCACAAGTTTAAGTTCCTTGTACTTTTGCAAAATAATTGTCCATGACAAGACGGATCCCAAGGCAAGGATGATAAGCACTAGCTTAACGACAGCACCTGATTCCCAAAGAATTTGCCAAATGTTTAGACTTCCATGCATAAAACACCTCTATCTTAGAAGCTTGCGGGCAGAATTAATTAACTGGTCCCTGTATCTATAATAAGAAAAAGATATCATCCAAATAACAGCTAGAAAAGCCAAGTTAAGCTTCTTATCAGCCCGAAAAGGAGAAAAGTCATCTCCCCAAACGGGATCGAGTCCAAAGATTGATCCCATAGGGGCAACAAACAGAATTAAAAAGCAAACAACGTTGCTCCAACTCTTAAATGATTTTCCACTTAAATACATAAGCGAGGTATAGCAAAGAATTACATAAGGCATAAGCCCATAGTAATCAGGAACACTCATTCGAAAAGCAATAGCGAATATGAGGGTATAACAAAATCCCAGATGCAGGCGATTCGGATGAACTTTCTGATTCAGAATATCTTCCAGATAAGCGATGACTATAAATTCCACTCCAAAAAAAATACAGAGACTTAAAAAGGAGGCGATTTGAAAATACCAATAACCAATATTTTGAGTTACGAAATGAGTGCTACCCATTGTGATATAGCTCATTAGCATAAAGACAGAAATAACGATCGCCTTGGGATCAGGCCAGGTAACCAATTCCTTGACCAATTGTCTAAAAGACTTAAGTTCATAGAGGCGAACCTCAAACCAACGATTGAGAAGAAAAAGTGACACCAACTTTGAAACAATAAGTATTTCCCATTGGTTGTTGTGTAGCCAAGACTCAACGATACTAATTTCATGATCAAGTAGGAAGTGGAAGAAAGCTCCGATTGAACTTAAAACCACCACCAAACTCACAAAGACGAGCTGAAAGACTGCATAGTACTTTAAGTTTTTGAGCAATTGTCTTTTAGGAGTTTCCTGAATATCCACTAGAGTATTTTCTCGTCAGGACTAATCCACTTTATCTGCATTTCGGGCGAAGGATAAAGTTTTAAATAGTCTTTATATTGAACATTTACTTTCAAAAAGTTTTGTAACTTTCCAAGTAAGTTGAAATAGGTATTCCATAATTGAGGATTTGACTTCAAGTAGGCATCCATTTTTTTTGTGGTTTCGAATTGCTGCTGGAAGGAATAGCCCTTTTGATTAATTTGAATATCATAATTTTTGATAAGTTCTTCGATTAAACCCATGTCAGGCTTGGCCCCACTGAAACTTGTTCCAGCAAGCTTCTTGAGCTTATCAGTCGATACAGCTTTTTTAAAATAGCCACCATCTAAGCGAAAATAATCTTCGAGTAGTAACAGTGAGATTTCCAATTTGCTCAGATCAAGGGATCTTATGAAGGGAACCGATATAATCAAAATCATCTCGCCTTCGCTTCCTGGCAGAGATGCTCTGACAAGCGTCGGAGTGTTAACTAAAAGGATTTTAAACTTTTTCTGATAAAACCCTAAACTCTCCAGAATGGACCGGAAGGATTCATCAAGTCCATAGTCTGGCTTTTCAAAATCCCAACCCAAAAGCTGAGCATTTTTCACGAGCCAAAACTCACTCACAAGGCCCCAGATTTCATCTTCTGAAGGATAATTAAAACGATCTCTCTCTAAGCTTTGTTGCTCAATTTTCATGACAGCAACTTGCTTTTTTTTGAGTCTCGCAGATTGAGACAGCCCATCTTGCTGAAGAACTTTTTTGATCGATTTAAAATTTACGACCTCAAGCTCTTTCTCCTCCTGCAACTTGGAATTCTGAGCAAGTACCGAAATTGTGGTCAGCAGAAGGCAACTAGTGAACGCGAGTTTCGCCCTGAATATAATGGTCATAGAGTCGTCCCCAATAATAGAGCTCGGATAAATCCATATTTAATGCATCAAAAAACTTTGGATATTTCCCCTGAATACAATCAGGTCTTTTTTCACTTAAGTACTGTTTCATGACAAAGCCGCGATAGTCTGCCACCTCGACATAGGCCCACTCTTTAGAGACGGAAACCTTAGAGGACTCGATGACTTTGACTGGGTGAGCGCACTGTATGGTAGTCAAACTGGCAGAAGTTCTGACAGAGGACTGGTGAACATGTCCAAAAAGTGGCGTCATGTAAAAAACGCCCACAATTTTCTCATCAGTCGAAGTCGTTTCAGCAAATGAGAATAGTGATGTCATTAGGAGGATTAAAAACATTTAAACCTTCCAGCGGAACTGGATGGTTTCCCAGTTGTGACACTGAGGACAGCGCCAGAAAATCTCATCTGAATTGTAACCGCACTGAGAGCAGTAATGCCTAGTCAGAGAGCTATGAAGATTATTCAAAAGTCCCTTTGTCTGTATCAGAGCTTCGTCATTTTTTCCGACTTCAATCAAAAGCTTAATGTATTCGACTTTCAAAACATCTGAATGTCCGTGGTTTTTCATCCAACCATCCAGAAGATCAAAGGCATCTCCTGTTTTATTTAAGTCTTTGAGTAATCGAATTTTTGAAAGCACGACTGACGGTGAGCTCATTAAGTCGAGATCATTCAGACCAAGGAAATAGTCCTTAAGCTGTTGCAGGCGCTGGTAATACTCGTCTTTTTGTGGAAGTTTTGAATTAAAAGTATCAAGGGAAACAAAAATAAAAGTGGCATACATCGGATGCTCTTTTAAAAGTTCCAAAAGAACTCCATTAGCATCTTCCATTTTGCCCTGGACCAAAAACAATTTCAGACGAAGAATCTTAGCGGAAACAGAGGGAGCAAAGCGAAATGCGTCCTCTAGTTCTTCGGCACACGCTTTAAACTGGCCTTGCTCAAAAAGAGCTTTGGCTTTCTGAACAAGTATATGTGAAATCGTTTCAGATTGATTTTCCTGCCCCACTTTTGAGAGCATGATACGGTAATTATAGGCCTGATCCCAGTCCTCGGTATCTTCAAAAATTCGGCACAAGGCATGAATCACGTCCTGTTGGTCGCGATTAATTTTGAGAACGTCTTTATACGTCTCAATTGCCTTATCAATAAACCCACCCTTGTCAAAATCCAAGGCCAGCTCTTTCAAGGCCTGAAGACGAGTGGACTCCGAAATACTCTCACGAGCAATGAGGGATCGATGAATGGATATCGCTTTTTCAATTTCGCCATTCGAGCGAAACAATCCGCCTAAAGCAAAATAC
>CANFNN010000047.1 GCA_947448095.1 Bacteriovoracaceae bacterium
GTAGGGTTTAATAATGAAAGAATCGACATCTTCTTCAGCCGCTTTGGCGACAGCCGTTTGTGAAATATTCGAAGTCACCAAAATAAGACAGAGGTCTTTATTTTGGGGTTGCTGCTCACGAAGCATTTTAAACAGATCAAATCCCGACCCACCAACGACAAGGTAGTCGGACAATACGAGAGATATTTTCTTTTCTTTTAAAATACCATTGGCCTCAACGAGTCCACTTGCTGTGTGAACCATGTGTCTTTTCGCCCCAAGATCGCACAGGATTTTGAGAAGACGATTGCGAGAGCCTGG
Source organism: Bacteriovoracaceae bacterium (assembly GCA_947448095.1). GTDB lineage: Bacteria > Bdellovibrionota > Bacteriovoracia > Bacteriovoracales > Bacteriovoracaceae > Peredibacter. The sequence continues at coordinate 301 of CANFNN010000047.1, forward strand.
GTTCTTATCAACCACCAGTACTTCGCTTTCTAAGACAAATTTTTTAAAAACTTCTTTTTTATCCATTAAACTTTTTTTAAAAACCTTTTACTGCTTTAAAAAATGTATTTATATTTTTCTGGCGCGAATTATATAACTTCATAAAAGAATTAAAAGTGACTGCATTCTCTTTTGAAATTTCCACGGTCACGTATTGGCTTTCTTCATCCACTTGCTCAACTTCAACGACTTTCCCAGTAAAGTTGAGCTTGGTATCTTTATTCATATAATTAAAATTTAGGCTCATCGTGACTGTTTCGGCATTGGCGATGCCCTTATCGCTTGTGCTAAATATAATTGTCTGATCAAAGTGATCATCAAGTTTACACAGCACTCTCACTGTATCCTGAATCAAATAAGATACTACTTGTGCGTTAGAAGTTGCATCTTCAAGCTCTTTAGCACTTACGCCGGGATCTTCTAAGGACTGCTGGGTTCTAGCTTCGTTAAAAGGAAGAACATTATCAGGAGTCTTTTGACCAGGTTTATTTAAAGGTGAATTTTTGCTAGAGCGGTTTGGGGATAGATCAGAATAGTCTTCATCATTTTCAGATGAAGTAGCTCCGCTGGATTCGTTTTGAGAGGAATTCCCCGTTTTACTTTTTTCGTTTCTTTCTTTTTCAGCCTTTAGCTGTTCACTTCTTTTTTTCTTTTCTTCAGGACGAAGTGAGGCATTGTCTTTAGCCTTGGATTCATTTGCATGACCCAAGAACTTGTCATCAAAGTTATTCTGATCAGTATCTTCTAGATCTTCGTTTTTGTTTTTTTCGTTTTTTGGGGAAGATAATTGACCTGGAATATTATCGGTTGACGATTTTCCAGATAATTCATTACCCGATTGGTCCAAAGATCCTTTGTTCTTCTTCTCACTTGGTGAAGACAATTTCCCTTCAAGCTTATCCGTAGAAGATTTGCCACTCAGCTCACTTCCAGATTTCTTCTTGTCTTGAATTCCCTTCGCAGCTTTGAATTCAGGAGATGAGAGATGTCCATCAATATCATCAGTCGATGACTCTCCACTTAAATTAGGCTTTTTGGCACCTGGATTTTGTCCAGGATCCAATTTCCCATGGAGATTATCGGCCACTCCATCTTTTTTAAGTTCATGTGCTAATTCTTTAGCAGCGTATTTTTCAGCTTCGTTGTGGTTCTTATAAAATTTTTCATGCTTATTGCGAGCATCGAGTGAAAGAGCCGCTCCTGAATTGATTTCCTGCTCAGAAGGTGCATCAAAATCATCTTTTTCAGATTCTTCGAAATTATTTTTACCGTCCCAAAAAGAAGATGTATTTGATTTATCGCTTTTGTGAGAAAGTCCTGGGCGAGATGACGCTTTTTTATCGCCTGCTAAATCCAAATCTGAGCTTGATTCATCTTCATCTGAATTATCAACTTCACCAGACAGTGGACCCTGGTTGATTGAGTCTGTCTTAGATTTTCCTGAGAGTTGGCCACTTCTATTGGCCGGAGCTTTAGTCTTACCTGAGAGATTGTCTTGATCAATTGCGTCTGTTTTGCCCTTACCTTCTAGGTTTCGGATTCTCTCACTTTCGGCATCGAAAGCATCCTGTTCAGCAACAGCTTGTAACTCTTTTTTTAAAACTAAATCTTTATCAAAACTTTCGAGAATAACTTTTTCTTTAATCTTGGCGTACTTTGAATTTTTCGCTATAGAGATTTTTTTATCTTTTAAATTTAAGCGCGAAATAACTTCATTTTCTTGCTTATAAAAAAGGTCAAAGCTTTCACCGGTAAAGATCCATATGTTTTCAGACCAGGTAAAATCGGGTTTTTGACTACCTCGGTAAAACCATGCTCCATCACCCGAAATATACATGTTGGGATTTGTTTTAAATTCAAACTTCCAAACCCCTGCTGTTCCAGATTCGACCCATGAGGCAACATAGGGACTTGGACCAACGACCTTCACTAACCAACGAGTAATAATTTTTTTACAATCATTTTCGTTTTTAAGAAACCAGATATCATCACAACATTCAATAGGACTAGTCCATGAAGGAGTTGATGCTACATTTTTCGTTTCTTGAGCTTTGGTATTATCTTCAATTTTTTTAGCTGAGCCGGGTAGACCATTAGCGTTCATTTTTAATTGAACGATCATGGACTTCATCATGAAATCAATTTTAAATTTCAGTGCTTTGGTTTGAATTTTATCATCAAACAAATCAAGAATTCCCAATCTTTCAATCGCTTTTTCAAGTTCCTTATTGGCCGAAAAATTGATTACAATAATTTTTACAAATGTCTCAGACGGGATTTTCTTAACTAGCTTCATCAGAATTGCTAACTGAAGCAAATCACTCTTATCTCTGAGCGAGAAAACCACTAATCCTACTGGAGATTTATTCAAAAATGTTGTCAGCTCATCGGCAGAACTAAAGTCCTTTGCCGCATAAGCAGGGTTGAGGCTTAAGGCTTCATTTAATGCCTTCCACTCCGACCGAAACATAAATTTTAGAATAGGAACATTATCCATAATTGGACGTATCGTTCTTTTCCCCTCAAAGCTTAAGAAAATTATGAAAAGCCGCAGCTTTAAGCTAGGGATACGTAAGCCTTTCTAGTAGAATAGATCAAAAGTTAAACTTCCCTATTTCGATAGTATTTATTTATGGCAACTGACGATAAACAAGAAATTCTTGAACCAGAGAACCAGGAGCTCCTCCAGGATTTGAGTGAGCAGGGTAAAACCGCTGAACTCGTTGAAATGTTTGAAGAACTTCCGACGATGGATGTGGCTGAGTTCATGGAGGAGAAGCCGATCGAAGAAGTCATCGATTTTCTTCGCAAGCTTGATATCGAAGATCAAGGCCGGATTTTTTCAGACTTTTCTCAGGCCATTCAATTAAAACTGTTTCATGCATTAGATCGCCGCTCGTTTGCCAAAGTTTTTGCCCACATGTTTTCCGATATCCGGGCCGATCTCTACCAAGAGTTAACAAAGCAAGAACAGATCGAATTACTCCCCTATTTAGAAAAGCACGTCAGAGAAGATGTAATCATCTTGTCGGCCTATCCTCCGGAAACTGCCGGTGGGATCATGACCACAGATTTTGCCACCATTTTTGCAGACATGACGGCTGCCGAAGCTTTGGCCAAGATTCGTAAAGACGCCCCCTCTAAAGAGATGATCTATTACATTTATGTCGTTGATCATTCCATGGTGATGAAAGGTTTAGTGACTCTCAAGGATCTAGTCTTGCATGAGCCAGGAGATAAAGTTTTTGAAATGCTCAATGAGTTTTTTGTTTATGCTGAAGTCAATGAAGACCGCGAAGCAGTAGCGCAAAAAATTGAAAAATACGATCTCGTGGCCATTCCTGTTTTAAATTCACTTAACCAGCTTGTCGGGGTGGTCTCTCACGAAGAAGCCATCGATATTATAAGAGCTGAGCAAGCCGAGGATTTTGAAAAGTTCGGGGGGATCATGACCTCGCCGAACGATGATGAGTATCTTCAAACTTCTTCTTTTCACCACTTTAAAAAACGAGTGGTGTGGGTCGTGTCTTTGGCGGCGATAGGAATTATTTCCGGGATGATTATCAACGCTTATCAAGGGGTGCTTGAAAGTTTTATTATTCTTGCGATGTATATGCCTATGATGGCAGCGACTGGTGGAAACACTGGTTCTCAAGCTGCGACCGTGATCATTCGCTCTTTGTCTTTAGGTGAAATTCAAGACGAAGACTGGATGAAAATTATTTTTAAAGAAGTGAAAATTTCTTTTATGCTCTCCCTTACTGTTGCCATTTTGACTTATTTAAAAATAGCCTTTCTCTCCTTTCATGCACTTCTTCCTTCGGGATTTAGTATGAGCTACATTGCCTTCACTATTTCTCTCGCTATCGCGATTCAAGTCATCACGTCAGCTGTCATTGGCGCTGGCCTGCCTTTAATTGTTCGCCGTATGGGTGGAGACCCTGCGGTAGTGGCGAGCCCTGCGATTTCAACCATTGTGGATATTACAGGTCTATTGATTTATTTTACAGTGGCTTCACTTACTTTTGGCATTTCTTAGATTTTTTTGGAGTATCGTATGCAAGTTGTTATTCTTTGTGGTGGTTCAGGAACGAGACTTTGGCCTATATCGAGGACTCTGTTCCCTAAACAATTTTGCCAACTCTTTGGTGATGAATCTCTTTTTCAAAAAACAATCAAAAGAAATGTTGCATTCACTGACTCATTTTCAGTGGTCATCAATCAAGAACAATACTTCATGGGTCTTGATCAGATTGAACAAATTAAAACTCAAAAACCTTGTCACTTTATTCTTGAGCCAATCGGAAGAAACACGGCTCCGGCGATCGCCATTGCCGCTTTGGCAGCTAAGCCAGAGGAAATACTGCTGATCGTGCCGTCAGATCACCTAATTGAAAAACAAGCTGATTATGAATTGGCGGTTAAAAAAGCAGTTGAGCTGGCCCAGAATGATAAACTTGTTACCTTTGGGATTAAGCCTCATTACGCAGAAACAGGTTACGGCTACATTGAGGCCAGTGGCCAAGATGTCACATCATTCAAAGAAAAACCAGATGCAGTAACAGCTGAAGCTTACGTGAAGGCCGGGAATTATTTTTGGAACAGTGGCATGTTTTGTTTTAAGGCCGGAGTATTTTTAAGCGAATTAAAAAAACATACCCCAGATATCTATGAGGACTCTCTCAAAGCATTTAATGCTGCCAGAAAAGAAAATATTTTGAGAATTAACCTGGAAGAGATGAAAGCAATTCGCTCTGAAAGTATCGATTATGCGGTCATGGAAAAATCAACTCTAGTTAAAGTTGTTCCAGCTGATATCGGGTGGAGTGATCTAGGCTCATTTGACTCTCTCTATGATGCTCTTCCTAAAGACCAAGCTGGAAATACCAAGAGTGAAAATGTCATTCACCTGGGATCAAAAAATAATCTCATCATTGGTGGAAAGCGCCTCATCTCAACCATTGATGTTGAAGACTTAATGATCGTGGACACAACTGATGCTCTGGTGATTGCTAAAAAAGGCTCAACTCAAAAAGTGAAAGAACTTGTTGCTGAGGTAAAAAAAGCCAATATTGAAATGACTAATGTTCACACCACGGCCCATAGGCCTTGGGGAACCTATACTATTCTTGAAGAGAATCCTGGTTATAAAGTAAAACAAATCACCGTGAGACCTGGCGGCAAACTATCACTTCAGTATCACCACCACCGCTCTGAGCACTGGATTGTTGTGAGCGGAATTGCAACGATCACTATCGATGATCGGGTTTTTGAACTTAAGCCGAACGAATCAACTTACATTCCTAAAGAGGCCAAGCATCGGCTCTTCAATAACCACCACGAAAATCTTGTTTTAATCGAAGCCCAGGTCGGAACATATCTGGGAGAGGATGACATTGTGCGTCTTAAAGACGATTACAAGCGTAACTAATTGAAAATCGATTCCTGATTTTTTAACCTTAATCTCACCTCTAGACGTTTGTTTCAAAGAGTTGATAGATTGATCTCAATTACCCACTTGAGAGGCAATATGATTCGATCAGTTTTGATCCTAATAGCGTTTTGTTATGTGCTAACAACGCTCACAAGAATTTAATGAAGACCGGTGAAATGGAATTCACCCAACTCATAAAAACTCTCAGCTCCTCTTTTACTAGCTACCCTCTTGTTCCTAAATCATCATTACCATTCACGATAATTATTCTTTCGCCTCACCCAGATGACGAATCCATTATTGGATCTCTGCCGCTCAGACTTATGCATGAAAATAATGCTCACATCATTAATGTGGCCGTGACTTTGGGATCAAAAAAACAAAGACAAAAAGCACGTTTGAAAGAACTGCAAAACGCCTGCGAGTTTCTTGAAATGGACCTGGATGTTCTGAGTGAGGATTGGGCAACCAAGGCAAAGGAACTGAAGTCTCTGATTCAAAAATATCAGCCTAACCTTATTCTTGCTCCTCATTTAAAAGATCACCACCCGACTCACATAAAAACCGGAAAGCTTTTAGAAAAAGTTTTAAAAACCACAAAACTCAATACCCTTGTGGCCTGGACTGAATTCTGGGGGCAGATGGAAAAACCTAATTGTCTGATTGAAGTCCCAAATGAAATCCTGGAACTTCAAATGAAAGCTCTGGTTATGCACACTGGAGAAATTGCCAGAAATCCCTACCATCTAAGGTTGCCGGCCTGGATGATGGATAATGTTCGCCGTGGTGGAGAAATCATTTCTAATGTTGGTGGAGAGGTTCCACAGATGCCTTTTGGAGTGATTTATCAATTACAGCTTTTTAAGAATGGAAAATTATCTAACGTAAAACTTTCAACTCCCTTTCTTTCTGCTCTGGCCGATTTAGGTCAAATATTTAATGAAATCTTGGAAGCCGCCTCTGGATCTAAAACCAAAGTAAAATGAGCGTGTGACTTCAAAAATGAGGCAGGACACTTTTCGTCGTTATGGTGATTCATCAGATACTTTATTGCATCGGCTTTTGATTTTCCTGTCGCAAGCATCAACAACTCTTTTCCGTCCATAATTGAACCGATTCCCATACTCAAAGCCTTGGAAGGCATTTGCCCAATTCCAAAATGACTTTGGTTGGATAATTTGGTTTCTTCCGTTAATTCAACCACTCGGGTTCTTGAACCTGGCGTAGAGCCTGGCTCATTAAAGCCGATGTGCCCATTCACTCCAATCCCTAAAAGCTGCAGATCAATTCCCCCCGCCTCTTGAATTAAAGTCTCATAATGCTCCCCAGACTGATGGATAGGAGGAAACGCAAACTGGGATTCATGAAGTTTTAGAGGAATCATTAAGCGCTCTTTGATGTAGCTCTTAAAACTCGAGGGGTGATTCTCAGCTATCCCTAAGTACTCATCCAACATAAAAAAGAAGGCCTTATCCATATTGAGACCCAGCTTCACAGCCTTCTGCACCCATTCAGCATAAACGGGCTCCATGGTTCTACCGGTCGCCAGACCAATAACCAGTGATGGGTGGGAGGCGAGCTTGTCCAGCACAATAGTTGTAACGGCATCAACGGCTTCAGCAGCACTTTTACTTAAGATGATTCTCATGTGGATCCAATCAATATTTAAACCATGTAATATATTCGGATTCCGAATCCAGTATTTGAAATCGGAATATATCTAGAATAAACCTATGGGCCCATGAAATCAAAACTTAGTATTTTAATAATTGAAGATGATAAGTACGCTCGTCTTAACTTGCGAGAAATACTTAACCCGTTTGGAATCTTGGACGAGGCCGCTGATCTAGAAACGGCAAGTACAAAGATTCGGGACAATTTTTATGACATCGTTTTAACTGATATTGAGCTTGGTACTGGATCTGGCATCGACATCATTGCTGCCGTTAAGAGCAAAGGTTCCCATTGCATCGTGGTGAGTTCCTATGAGCATGAAGATGTGATTGAGAAAGCCTATTCATTGGGGGCTTCTCATTACCTTTCAAAATTTAAATTACGTGAGCAGCTTCCCGTCTACATCCATAAATTTCTGCAAAGTAAGAGTGCTCGTTTTGAAAAGTTTCTGAGCGAGGAATTTATCACTCAAGACCCTGAAACGATTAGTGATCTTAGACGGCTTTGTGAAATTAACCTCAAGAATCAAAACTTATTTATTTCAGGATCTACGGGCACAGGGAAGAGTCTCTTGGGGAAACTGATTCATGATATGACCCATTCTGAAGCACCTCTGGTTCATCTGAACTGCTCAGAGATATCGGAAACACTGCTTGAATCAGAATTATTCGGGCATGAAAAGGGTGCTTTTACCGGAGCTGAACAAAAAAAAGAGGGAAAACTCAAGCTCGCCAATGGTGGAACTTTGTTTCTTGATGAAGTAGCAACCATGTCTTTGTCCATGCAGCAAAAACTACTGAAAGCCTTGGATGAAAAAACTTTTTATCCTGTAGGCTCATCTATTGCTATAAAAAGTGAATTTACACTTATCTCAGCTACTTGTGAGGGGATTCTCCAGAAGGTTCAAAAGAAAGAATTTCGAGAAGATTTATATTTTAGGTTAAGTGGATTTCATTTTCATATCAAACCTCTGGCCGAAAGACCGGAAGACGTAGATCTCCTGGTAAAATTCTTTCAAAAAAAATCTCCCAGAAGATTTGTGATAAGGCCCGAAGCTCTGGTTGAGATGAGAAAATATACTTGGCCTGGAAATATCAGGGAGCTCTCAAAAGTTTGTGAAAGATTCTCTCAGAGTTTAACCGGAATTATTGATCTAGGGGTAGTAAGAAAAACCATCATCCCGCAAATTCAATCGGTCCTGCCTCAGGTAGAGGGTTGGGAAGAGTACGTTTTGAATCATGGCCTTAGGGCCTATATCACCCATCTTGAAAAACGGGCCGTAGAAGAATCCATGAAAAGAAATAATGGAAAAATCACTGCTTGCATTAAAGAACTAAAGATCTCGAGCTCCGCCTTTTATCGAATCCTTCAAGAACACAAACTCAATTTCTAACTTGGCATCATCCTTGCTTTAAGGGTCGGCAACTGAACTTTAACAGGAGCCAACTATGACCTTACAACAAAAAACTCTTCACCGTTATCGCCAACTTTTCCCCACCAAACCCCTGCGCGAAATCTCTGCCTCTACAGGCATTCAAATCACCCGTGTTTTCCGACTCTTCAATGGAAAAATAATGAAGGTCGGAGAACTCGAGGCCTTTGAAAAAGCCATCAACGAAAAAATTCATGAAAATCCTCACGCCGAAAATTTAACCAATTTGATTGAGGAAGCATCGGTGATTTTAACCAGCGATGAACTGAAAAAAATAACCGAGTACGTGGCCAGAAAAGTTTCAGCAAGAAATTTTGCTCGTTGTGAAAATCAATGTAACTACCAAACTGCCAATATCGCTTAAGGAGACTATATGAAAGGTTTATCTTCACTTGAAAGAGTTGTGTTAGAGAGTCTTGGTAAAGACGTATTAGGATACGAAGAAATAAGGCATCAGGCAGGACTTCTCGAGAACGTATTTCATAATGTCCTTCAAGCACTCATTATACGTGGTTTAATTGCTACGGACGGGACAAAATATCGAATTGCCGAAAAGATTTCTCCTCTTATCCTTGAGGAAATTAATGGCAAGTCGGCTAAACAAGCTGAATACCTAGAACTCATAGAAGCAGTAATTTATCAAGAACCAAAAAGAATTTTCCATATACAAAAAATAGCCATGGATTCAAAAGACGAAAAAATCTTTGGGGCCTTACTGCATAACTTAGAATCGTTTCTTGCCGATGCTCATAAAAAAGCTGTGAAATCGACATCTGTAAAAGAAAGAAAAGTTATTTTCTGGGGTATGAGCGACGTTGAAAGTCTCATGACTCAAATCGTTTCAGGAAACTAAGATGAAATATTTAATTTGCGTCTTTTTAATATGGTCCTGCGGGAAAAATGAAATGCCAAAAAAAGTAGATCTGCGCGATAGCGATGGAGACGGTACGACAAATAATTATGAGATGACGGAAATCGAAAGATATACCGCAGATATAGCCCCCATTGAGAACGTCAAACTCGAGATGCGCATTAAGCTGGCAAATTCGATTTCAACCGAATTAAGAATCAACATGAGTAATCAAATTGATGTGACCAAGCTTTCGCGAGAATTTCTGGTAAAGAACCCTAAGCATTTGCCAATTGATGAGTATTTCTCAGAATGGTCAAAACTAAAAATTGATTCCGAAAAAATACCTGTTCTACCAGAGCAAATATCATTTCGAGTTGATTTGTTTTTTTCTCAGATGAACTCTCATCCTGACAAACTAATTTTGGTCAGCCCATCAGGAAGAAAAGAATTAGGAGACTGGTCACAGATGATTAGTCTTTTATTATCCAAAAATGAATTGGAGGATATTTTAAAGGGAGAATCATTTTTGACTCTTAGTCGAAGAATTAAACAATATCAGGGTCTTGATGAATCTCAAGAAGAATCGATTAAGAATAAAACCTATAGAGTTTTTCTCAATGATGGTGTTACGACCAAAATATATTATGTTGCAAAAGATTTTTCGTTCTCAGACTTTTTAAAAGCTAAAAAGATAACTCGCTATCAGCCGATTTCTACACAAAACTTACTTCGAGGTCGATACCTCATTACGACCCCCGAATGGTGGTTAAATGAAATTAATGGTAAAGATAAAGTGATCATCAAAGATGATTTAAACAGTTTATCCAAATTTTATCTTCAAGGTTTAGAAAAGAGTCGCCTAAGTGTTGTGAGAACTAATGGATTTCTCGTTAAAAGTGCAGTCCTCACGAATGATGGTGAAGCCTTAATCCTGCTCAAGCTCAGGGTTACGAAACAGTTAAAAAATTTTAAATTGAGATCCGAAAAATCATCCTTTTCTGAGGGCGGGGGTGGAAGAAACCCTAACGGAGGCGGAGAATCTCCCAAAAGCTGCATTAATTATTACCGCGACGTTATTTCTGAAGAGAAGTTTAATTTGACTGAGCAAGAACTACGTAACTCCATGGTAGTGACCTCAAATGGTGAGCAGGTTAGTTTGTCCGCTTCAGACATTGAAATCGAATCAGGACGAGATGAACTTGGATTCTTTTTTGATATCGCTTTAAGGACTGTCAATACAACGCTCGAGCTAAAACTAAAGGATCTTGATCAATCTTCTTTTATGGAAGTGGGCCTGTATCAAACGACCTGCCAAGGCACCAAACTCAGAAAAAATCTTTTAAATAGTGAATCATTTATGGACCTCGCCATTGAAGCTTACGTCGATAAGCTGTAAAATAGAAAAATGGACCTATGCCTCATTAGTTGTAACATCAGATTCGATAACCCCGCTGACGGCGCCAATTCTTGGCCATGTCGGCGGGATTTTTTGGCGCAAACTCTTTTGCAACATGTGCCCTTCTTGATCGCGACTCAGGAAGGACGAATTCATCAGCTTCATGAATTGAAAGACTTGCTCATCGATTTTGAGTTGATTGATCAGCACCGTTCATGGATTGGTGAGAGGATGTATCCCAGTATCTTTATCAGGCGCGGTCAATTTGAATACCTATCTAGTGGAGACTTGTGGCTTTCTGAGACGCCGGAGATTGCTGAGAGTAGTTCATTTGAAAGTGCCTTCCCTCGCCTAATGACTTGGGTCAAAATACAAATAAAGGGAACCGAGCAAAATCTGTTCATCGTCAATACTCACCTGGATCATGTTAAGCACGAAACTCGTCTCAATCAGGTTAGGGTTCTGGTTCAAGAAATAAAAAGAGTTTGGGATAATCAGAGTCCGCTAATAATTCTCGGAGACTTCAATGACTCTCCAGATAGTCAGGTGAGAGCAATTCTGTTGGAAGAGTTTTCATTTTTGCAGGATGCTTGGAGTCTTTTCAACCTAACTGAAGAATCGTCTCATCATGCTTTTAAGGGTGAGATGCAAAATGGCTCTCGGATTGACTGGATTTTAATTGATCAAAAATTATCAATCCAAGAATGCAAGATGGATAAGTCTGTCTTAGACGGCTTGTACCCATCTGATCACTACCCTATCATTTGTAAGATTACCCCTTAAGAGCGACTTCTTGGCCTAAATGCAAATAGGTTTCAATTCCATTTTTAGTGTTAGTCAAAATATCGCTTGAAGGTTTCCAAGCTCCTTTCTCTCCCACCAAAATTACGGTCGATCCGCCAAATAGAAAATAGCCTTTTTCTTCACCCCGCATGAAGGGTTTATTCCAACGGTGCGTTTGAACAATTTTTCCGACACAAATAGCGCCGACTTCTATATATGCTAAGCGACCAAAGTTTTCAGTTTGAAGAATTGAAACATGTCGTTCATTTTTAATAAAAATTTGATTTTTATATTTTAGCGCCAGTGGATTAACTGAATCGAAAGCTCCAGCAACAGGATAATGCTCAATCACTTTTCCATTATCAGGATAGTGGTAACGGTGGTAATCCACGGGACAAAGGCGGGCAATCAATAGTGGTCCACCTTCAAAGATTTTAGAAATTTGATCATTGGCAATTAAGTCTTTGGCCTGAAGAAATTGGCCTTTGACGGGATAAACACTTTTTTCATCAATCGAATCAAAGCCTACGTAGCGAGCTTCAGCGAAAGCGGCCATACGATTTCTCTCAGATACAAACGAACGCTTTCCCAGTTTAAATTTACGAATAAAAAATTCATTAAATGATCGGTATGAATCGCTTGAGTCAAGGGAAGGGCGAGAACCAGGTTCATAATCCGAAATCGGAATGTTAAACTTTTCGATGAAAGGCTTTACCTTGCGGTGGCTAGAAGGCAGGTCCTGAAGTGCGCCGTAGGCCTTACTGAAAAACTTGTTCGTAAACGCACTTCCTATCTTTTTTCCTGCTTCGGAGCAGTATAGAAATTTGATAAAGGAATCCCCGTAGACTTTTTCAATCTCATTCTTGCCGGTCATACGATTAAAGTACTTAATTTCCGGTGAATTGCTGACTGTCGTCATTTTGTTTCCTCTTGGGTGATTTAAGGAAAAATAATATACTGACCTCGCCTATTCAGTCAAAGTAAGGAGTTCAATATGAAGTCGCTATTATTGATTTATTTGCTACTAATTTCAGTTTCTAGCTCTGCAGGCGATCTGTTGCCGGTCGAGACCAAAACTATCGAAATTTACAGAAAGGTTGTTCCATCAACCGTTAACGTTTCTAATATTGCACTTGCTCGAAACTTCTTTAACGGAGAAGTGGAAGTGCCTCAAGGCGCTGGATCAGGATTCGTTTGGGATGATCAAGGACATATCGTAACCAATTATCACGTGGTTCAAGGTGGAAGTTCCTTTGTGGTAACATTTTATAATGATCCCAAACAGTACCGCGCCTCAATTGTAGGAACGGCGCCAGATAAAGATATCGCTGTTTTAAAGCTAGAAGAAAAACCTTCCAAGCTCTCCCCTATCCCTGTTGGCTCCTCTAAAGATCTCCAAGTCGGCCAATATTCATTCGCTATTGGTTCCCCATTTGGACTGGATTATACCCTGACAACCGGAGTGGTTTCAGCTCTTGGAAGAAAGATCGATGGCATCGGGGGCGTAAAAATTAATGACATGATTCAAACCGATGCCGCCATTAATATGGGAAATTCAGGTGGACCACTTTTGAATTCGTCTTCCAATCTGATTGGAATGAATACCGTTATTTTTTCTACTAGTGGATCCAGTGCAGGACTCGGTTTTGCTGTTCCTGTTGATACCATCAAAATGGTGGTGCCTCAGCTTATTAAATTTGGAAAAATTATTCGTCCGGGAATTGGGATTGGAATTGTCCCAGATTCCATGAAGCTAAGATTAATTCAATCCTCTAAGGGGCTAGTGATTTCCTACGTGGACGAAAAAGGTGGAGCCTCCGAAGCAGGACTTAAGGGCATGACTCAGGATCAGTTTGGACGAATTTATCTTGGAGACATTATCTTGAATGTCGACGGTATTGAGGTCAACAACCTGGACGATATTTATCAGGTCATTGAAAAAAAACATATCGGCGATACAGTTGAAGTGAAATATCGCCGCGCCGGAAAAGTTTTAAAAACGAAGGTTAAGCTAAAGACCCTTTAAGTTTTGAATCGCCGCTACTAATGTTTCTTCTTTTTTAGCAAAACAAAA
>CANFNN010000048.1 GCA_947448095.1 Bacteriovoracaceae bacterium
AGGTTGTCGCTGAATCAACAATGTACAAGTTTCATATTATTGATCAAGAAAAAGATAACCTGGTAGAGCAATTCAAAACCAGACTGCTCGAAATGCCTCCCATTCCCAAAACAATTCATCAGGTCTGGATTGGACCATCTAAACCACCTTATCATTGGATTAATTCTTTCAAAGAGAATTTTCTTCAAAAATATCCAGGATGGAAATATAAGCTATGGACAGAAAAAGACATTCAGGAACTAACACTTATTAATAGAGATATTTACGACAAAGAAGAAAATATCTCTGGCAAAGTTGACATCCTTCGCTACGAACTCCTTTACCAGTTTGGTGGAGTATATATTGATTCAGACATCCTTTGGCTTGATAATAAACCACTCGATCCACTGTTAGAGAACACTAATCTCACTCGAATGTTCGTTGGGCGAGAAGATCACCGCATGATGGGAATTTGTGTGATTGGTTCTGCAATTCACAATCCTATTCTCAAATATACAATTGACCTGCTCAAATCAACCTATCCGGAAACAAGACTCCAAAACAAATGGGAGCCTTGGATTTCGTCTGGACCTGTTTTTTTTACTGAAGCCGTTAAGGACTTCGATATTACGATCTACCCAATTCACTACTTTTATCCTCTTAATTGGCATTACGACCAACGAAAAGCCAACATTAAAGATTATCCCGATAGCTACATGATTCATTATGGATATTCGACGAACAATTTGAGTTCAGATGAATAAGTCACACTACAAAAAAAATTATCATTTTACTTCCGAATGGTTTACGGAAGAAACGATTAACAACTGGACAAAAATCTTTCTCCCCTACAAGTCTAAAAGAACAAACTATCTCGAGATAGGAGTTTACGAAGGCCGCTCTCTTTTGTGGATGGTCGAAAATATTCTTGTACACCCCGAATCTAAGGCGATAGGCGTAGATGAATATAATCTCGATCGTTATGATTATAGATCTGTTCTCCACCAGAACATCAATCTCTCCGGTGAGGCTGCTAAGATTACAATAATTGGCCAAAATAGCCAGATAGCTCTCAGGGCGCTGGAAGACAATAGTATTGATGTGATTTATATTGATGGCTCGCATGAGATGAAAAATGTGACGAGAGATATTGTTAATTCTTGGTACCTGCTTAAAGAAGGTGGGATTCTCATTTTAGATGACTATGAAATGCACAAAGATAAGATGCCAACATTTCTCAGGCCAGAACTAGCTATTAATAATTTTCTTATTGGCTTTCGCAATGAAATCGATACACTCCTCTGGGGGTATCAAATCATCGTTCAGAAAAAAGCTTCGCTCGGAGGTAGTTCTTGTAGCATGATCGATGAATATAGCTACGAGTGGTATAATCATGAACTCTACAATACGAAAACCGAAAGAATCTATCATCTCGCAGATGATAAGCGTCTTCTTTTAGAGGTCATGTTACGAGGGATCAATTATTTGGTACCTGATGAAGAACTAGTTAAACAAAAGCAGGAAATAAAAGCGGTATTAGATAGTTGGTAAAAGAACTATCAAGGGAGGAAGCATCAACACTTGCCTCCCCGAATAATGTTAAAATTAGAGCGAAAGTATTTTAGCATCTCGAAGATCGTGGGCCTTCATTTCTCTTTCAAAGATAGCTCCTAAGCTATCTACAACGAAGAGCTTCCCATCTTGATCAATCAAATAGTTTTGTCCAAGCTTTGCAATTGACTCCACTTTTAAATTTGCAGGTAGTGTTGGCATATACAAAAATCCATCTTCAGAGACTGTATAAAGAGCGTTATTAGCATCAATAAAATAGTTACCACCAAGCTTCTTGATCGTGCCTATTTTCATTTCAGCTTTAGAAAAAACGAAACCATCTTTGGTAACAGTATAAACGACACCTTTACTGGTTTGAAAAAACATTCCACCAAGGGTTGTGATCTCTGCTGCATTTAATCCAGGAATGACTGTCTTAAAATAATTTCCTTTTGAATTAAGTGTATAGAGATCTAGCAATTCTTTTTTCTCTTCAGACTTAGAAATGAAAAAGTTTCCACCGAAACTGACAGCCTTTTTCGTTGCTGCATCCTTATCATACTTATAAAAAAATCCAGCAGCATCAAAAGTATAGAGAGTTCCCCCATCAGAAATAAGATAGTTGTTCCCTTTCCCTTTTAATTTTGAAGGTGCCTTCTCATCCTTGCGGTAGAGAAAACCTTTGTCGTCGATTGAAATTAACTTACCTTCTTCGGCCAGAAACTGACCGCCAGATAATGTGACTTTATAAGGAAGAATAAAGTTACTAAAGTCATAAACGAAAGCAGCTTTGTCAGTAGTGAGAGTCACACCATTGCCAAGAATCATATATGACTGGGAGTAGCCATTTAAGGCGAGCATCAAGCTTCCCAGTGCCAGGATCTTTTTCATAAAACTCCTTAAAGAGTATATTGAATTTCTAAACTGGCGTGACTATAGGCCACATAGGGAGATTTTGCTACTATGCGTAAAATCTTTACTCGACGGCAAAAAAAAGGCCCTCCGAAGAGGGCCCAACTATCTAATATTGAATAAGTTTGCGAGCAGCGACGAGGATCCGGTTCATGTCCGGAAGGGTTGCTCTCTCAAGAATCCGGTTAAAACCGACTGGAGTAAAAGTAGAACCAACACGCATAACCGGAGCGTCCAGATGCTCAAAGGCATGCTCGTTAATCACTCCTACAAGCTCTCCACCAAAACCGGCAAAAACCTTATCCTCATGAACAACTAAAGCGCGGTGAGTTTTCTTCACTGTAGCAACAATCGAATCCAGATCAAGTGGATTGAGCGAGCGAAGATCTAGAACTTCTACATCAAAACCTTCTTTCGCAAGAACCTCGGCAGCTTCAAGCGAAAAATGAACAGTGTTGCCGTAAGTGATGATTGATAAATCTTTTCCTTCGCGGCGAATGCGAGCTTTTCCAAAAGGAACTTCAAAATCCTCAGGCACAGAAGTCATGGCGGACTTTGCATTATATAGGGCCTTAGGCTCTAGATAAACAGTTGTTCCGCGAGACCGCATCGCAGTTCTCAAAAGACCGGCAGCATCGTCAGCGAACGCGGGAACAACAACACGAATTCCAGGAAGAGTGCATAGTGTACTCTCAAGATTTTGAGAGTGATAAAGTCCTCCGCCAATGTATCCACCGGAAGCAAGACGAATCACTAAATTGGGAGAAAACGCACCATTACTTCTCCAGTAATCATGAGAGGTCTCAACCATTTGTTCCATTGCAGGCCAAAAATAATCTGCAAACTCTGCACCTTCAACCACGCAACGAATTTTGTCATTGAAGCGCGACATACCATTTCCAGTACCTAGGATATAATCTTCAGCAATGGGTCCGTTGAAAACACGAAGTTTTCCGAATTCTTGCTGCATCCCTTTAGTCACGTTAAAGATCCCGCCCTTTTCTTTATTGGCGACATCTTGACCCCAAATATATGTATCCGGGTTATGGCGAAACTCAGCTTTAAGAGTTCCATTTAATGAATCGATGAATTTCATCGGCTCACCCTTAAAGTCATGCGTCCCATCAGTATATTTCTGAGGGACATGGGCTTCAGGAACAACGAAATCAAAAATTGATTCAGGAGTTGGATTCGGTGCTTTTACAGCTTTGGTGTGGGCGTCTAAAAGTGTTGCCTTCGCTTCCACTTCGATTTTTTCAATTTCTTTTTCAGTAAAGATTTTTGCCTTTAATAGTTCTTCTTTAAATTTAGGCAAAGGATCCTGAGCTTTCGCATCAGCACGCTCTTTTTCATCTCTGTACCACTCATGATTATCAGAGTTAGAGTGATTCCCAATACGAACGCACATCGCGTGTACAATCACAGGTTCAGAATTTTTAAGAGCATGCTCACGAGCAGTCATCATTGCATTCATCGAATCAAAAATATCTTTCCCATCACATTTAATGATTTGAAGATTCTTAAATCCTGTAAAGTTGTCACAAACAAATTCGTTTGCAGTTTGATCGGCCTTAGGAACAGAAATACCATAGCCATTGTCTTGGAAAACAAAAACAACTGGAAGCTCTTCTTTAGAGGCACCATTGATTGCTTCGTAAACATATCCTTCAGAAACTGAGGACTCACCTTGAGAAGAAAAAGACACACCCTTGTGCTTATAAGTCTTCATGGCCCGTCCAACACCAACAGCATGAAGTGTGTGGTTACCTGTGCAAGAAGAAACGTTATGTATGTTCCACTCTGGTTTCGCAAAGTGGTTAGACATGTGACGTCCGCCAGAGGCGAGGTCAGTAGCTTTTGAGATACCATTCAGGATAAGTTCTTCCGCTGTCATTCCAGCTGAAAGAGCTGTCAGCATGTCTCGGTAATAAGGAAACAAATGATCAGTTTTTTTGTCGAAGACTTGCCCGATAGCGAGTTGAATCCCATCGTGACCAGCATAAGGAGCATGGTATGACCAACCAAGTGCCTGCTTAAGATAGTTAGGTGCACGTTCATCGATCATGCGACCCAAGATGAGAAGATTCAGCCACTTCTCAAGTGTTTTTTTATCGGTTTTTTTTAAATCATGGTGTTTGACGACTTTTAAACTCATAGGAATCTCCACTAAGGCCTGGGGCAGCTATTTAAAATCATTAAAAAGTTAGGTGTTAATAGGTATCACAAAGGCCATTTGAGGGCAATGACTTGAAACTCTTTTGACGCAAGACAAACGAAGTTAAGTATTGAATTAAACTTAGTCACCCAAGAAGGCCACACCCCACTCTTTAAACATATTTTCATATTTAATGAGAGACCGGGGACGAATTTCACTCGAATCGAGGATAGGGAAAGGAATCTCCTGCGGTTCATCGACATCAGGCTCTTTTTTATGAGGTATCAAAACGTACAGGCTTCTCGTCAGTTGAGACTGCTCGAGACTGATTACCACGGGAAGAATAGGGTCCAATTGCTGATTATATTGGGGGTAAATACAGTAAAAAGGAAAATCAGGAATTTTTACTTTCCAGTGTTCTTCAAAGTCTTGGAGTGCAATCGCTGGGTACTTCATCTCAGTCATGTCACTAAGCATCCACTTAATGGCTTCATCCCGAGTGGCACAAAGTCCTCTCTCGAATTGCATTTTGTCTTTTGGTAACCGGATATCGTAAAAGAGGTAATCGTAATGAATATCTTCAACTTCAAAACGATCTTTTTTCACAATTTTTCCACTCCAAGAATTTTTCTCATCTAAGGCTGGAGTCGTCGCCAGAAAACTTAGTGATTCTTTGCTTGAAAAAGAAAAAGTGAATTTCTTTTCAGCGTGAATACTTTGGACATAAATATTGGGCTTAAGTGCATGTACTTCGCCCTTACCAGGGTAGTACTTGGCATCAATTCCCGGAGAATGCTTTTGATTAGTCCAAGCACCAGGAAAATGCAAATTTGGAAAGTGAAAGTTCCCTTGATGCGCCCACCAAGGAAGGGATTTCGGTTGGTAAATAGGAGCAGGAAAGTTCGAAAATAATTTCTCCAAAAGTGGACTTTTCTGTCCTTGGCCCTGGCAAGAAACACAGTCAGATGCCGCTGCTTGAAATCTTTGGACGCAGGCGTAACCGGATACTTTTTTCCAAACCCTTAATTGACCTGACCGACAATTGGCCAAAGCCTGAGTAGCAAACAATAAAGTAAGAAAATAAAAAAAGGATTTCATTTCTTAACCATCTTTATCTCTATATCTCTAACTGCCTCAGCTACAGTAATGTGCTCAAGATAATCACATCCCTTTTGATCAGAAGCTCTGACTTGGTAGGCCCCTGGCTTAAGATAGAACTGGAAGCTTCCTCCAACAGGAACCTCTGAGTGCATTAATAAAAGACGCTCATTATAATCCTCTTTATCAAGGGAAACCCAAACCATGACTGAGGAAGAGCAATCTTTTAAAGAAACGACCTTCCCTTTAAGGCCTGAGGCAAAGCAAATTGAATAACTGAATAAAGTGAATAGAATCAGAAAGACTTTCATGGCCTCTTTATCGGCAGATAAAGCAAAGGTCATAAACGCGAAAAGCCGACCAATAAGATCAAGTTATAATCCCTGAGCTTTTGCTTGATTAACTTCAAGTCTCTGCCTTAAACTGCCGAAAACTCATACATAAACTTTTTACGGAGCTCATATGGCCAAGACTATTGGTGAAGGTTTTTTTGCTGACCCTCGAATTAAAGAAGCTAAAAAGCTAATTCAAGATGCACTCAAAGAGCATCAGTCAAAAATTACTGGCGTAAAACCAGGTAATCCAGAATTGAAAGAAAGTTATGATGAGCTCTTAAAAAAAATGGGTGAATACCGCGGCGGCGCTCTGTTTTATAACTATCTTGGAACAGGAATCGGTCATGGCCCATTAGTTGAACTCGCCGATGGTTCTGTGAAATATGATTTCATTACAGGTATTGGCGTGCATTACATGGGTCACTCCCACGCCGGCGTGATCGATGCACAAATAAATGGTGCGATTTCAAACACTGTCATGAACGGACACCTTCAGCAAAATACTGATAGTGCAAAATTAATTGAACTCATTTCCAAAGAAGCCTGCAAATATGGAGCGGAAGTCAAAAATGTTTTTCTAACGACTTCTGGTGCCATGGCCAATGAAAATGCATTTAAGATGATTTTTCAAAAGCGCTATCCAGCGGCGCGCTTTTTTTCTTTTGAAAAATGTTTTTCTGGAAGAACTCTTGGAATGGCATGGGTTACAGATAAAGCCGCCTACAGACAGGGACTCCCAAAAACAATCGATGTAGATTATATTCCCTTTTATTGTGAAGCCGACCATCAAGGGTCAATTAATTTAGCAGTGAACGCGATGAAAAAAGCCATCTCTCGCTTTCCGGGTCAACACGCCGGTTTTTGCATGGAACTTATCCAGGGTGAAAACGGTTCATGGGTTGGCCATACGGAATATTTTGAGGCCCTTATCAAAGTATGCCAAGAGAACAATGTCTCTGTTTTCATCGACGAAGTTCAGACTTTTGGACGAACTCATGAGCTTTTTTCTTTTCAACATTTTAAACTTGATAAATATGCAGATGTTGTAGCGATTGGTAAAAACTCCCAAGTTTGTGCCACTCTCTTTAAGGATGACCACAAGCCGAAGCCTGGTTTAATGTCTCAAACATTTACCGGAGCCTCTTCACAAATTGCAGCATCATATTATGTGATTAATGAAATTGTTAACGGTGGGTACCTTGGTAAAGAAGGTAAGATCGAAAAACTTCACCAGCATTTCAAGGGTCATCTAGAAAAACTCGCTAAAAAATACCCCGACAAGGTTTCAGGACCTTTTGGTATTGGCGCCATGGTGGCCATGACCGTGTTTGGTGGAGATGAAGCGAAGTCAAAAGCCTTTACGCTTAAACTATTTGAAAATGGTGCCCTCTCATTCATGGCAGGGTCAGCACCAACCAGAGTGCGCTTTCTCATGCCTATGATGGCAGTTGAACCCAAACACATAGATGACGTTTGCGAGATAATCGAAAAAACGCTGAATGAGATAATCTAAAATGTTCATCATTCGGCCTATTGTTGAAAATGATCTTGATGGTTTAATGGAACTTCTGGAGAAATCCGGACACGGACTAACGTCCCTCCCCAAAGACCCTGAAGTTCTTAAAAAACGCATTAGGATGTCTGAGAGAAGTTTTGCTCATCGTGAAGATGTGCCCAAAGGCGAAGATTATTTATTCGTGATGGAAGAGCTCTTCACAGGAAAAATAGTCGGAGTTTGTGCCATTATTTCCAAAATTGGTGGTTTTGAACCCTATTACTTCTACCGTTTAGAAAAAACTCATCATGAATCTAAAATGATTCATATGAAAAATGATATTACTTCACTTCATTTTCATTTTGTTCACAATGGCCCCGCGGAAATTTGTTCACTCTTTTTGCACCCCGATTTTAGAAATTCTCAAAATGGTCGATTTCTTTCCTTGTCGAGATTTCTCTTCATAGCTGAGAACCGAAAATTCTTTGAAGACCAAGTCATCGCGGAGATGAGAGGAATGGTCAATGATTCTGGGCACTCTCCTTTTTGGGATGCAGTCGGAAAAAACTTTTTCAAAATAGATTTCCCGACAGCGGATTATCTCTATGTAAAAAACAAACGCTTCATTGAAGAAATGATGCCTAAATATCCTATTATTGCCAATTTACTTCCAGAAGATGCTGCCTTTGTGATTGGGAAAGTTCATCCGAACACTGAGCCAGCCAAAAGAATTCTAGAACAAGAAGGATTTCGATTCTCAGGTCTGGTAGGGATTTTTGAACCAGGACCAGTACTAATAGCGGACTTAGATAATATTCGCTCCATCAAAGAAAGTGTAGTGGGCGAAATCAAAGAAATTACAGACAAGTCTATTAAGTCAGAAATCTTCATTATTGCCAGGATGAGCTCAAATTTCAGAGCAGTTCTGGGTACAGTAGTCAAACTAAAGTCAGGTGGGTACAAGATTTCAGGCGTTACTGCTGCTGCGCTCAAGCTTAGATTAGGTGATAAAATACGCTTTGTTTCCTTTAGGGCCAAAGAAACCAAAAAGAAGAAAGCCTCCAAAAAGAAATAGCCTCTTTCCCTCACTTTAAACTTGTTAATCCGAGTGTAACCTTGGTCAAATAGAATTCAAAAACATTCTATCAAAGGTTATTCATGAAAACTCTCATGATGATGATAATCCTCTTTAACTCACTCTCTGCGCTGGCGGAAGATAAAATTACCTTATACGTCACAATGACTCCTGCGGGCTCTTTTCAGCCCATCAGTAAAAAGCCAAAAGGAAATTTGATTAAGGAAAATGGATCATTCATTGCCGATAAAATTTCCGTTAGCATTGAATCTTTTAAAACGGGAATTGATTTAAGAGATGAACATTTCTGGAAACATTTAAGCGCTTCAAAATATCCTAAAGCAATCCTTTCACAACTAAAAGCTCAAGACGGTAAGGGCACAGCAAACCTCGAAGTAAACGGAATCAAAAAACCTGTTTCAATTGCCTACGTCGAAAAAGGATCTGAAATTCTAGCAAAATTTAAAATTAATGCTTCGGATTTTTCTTTGCCTAAAGCAGAATATTTAGGCGTAGGTGTGGATAATATAGTTGTTGTGGAAGCCTCACTTTCGTTTAAGGCAAGATGAAATATCTTTTCATAAGTCTTTTTTTATTATCTTCTTGTCAGGACTATAACTCCAATTCTGGGGACAAGGGCAGATATGGACCGATTGAGTTAAATGAATCGGACCCTAACTTTCGTAAGGCTTACTTTATTATTCAAGACAGATGCGTTAGCTGCCACGATCACAAACATGATAAATGGGCGGATTTTACTTCGAACTCTGAATGGGTTGCTGAAGGTCTAGTAATCTCAGGCCAGCCGGGCACTTCTGAACTCATAGATAGAATTGTAAATACAGGAAAGGTCTCATCAGATATGCCTCCGGGGGGAAGTGCCCTAAGCGATGCTGAATATAATCATCTAGTGAAATGGGTAACAGAATTTCAATGAAGATTATATTTTTACTACTCACATTCATTTCTTTTCACGCTCATTCATATTCGAACTTCATCGGTCACGGATATACTTCGTGTCTTAATTGTCACTACAATCCCTTCGGGGGTGGCCCCCTTAATGATTACGGGCGGGTCGTATCGGCCACTGCGATTGGCTCAACTGCGTTATACCCAAAATCAGTGGACGAAGAAAAATTAGCCTACATGTCGGGATTTCTTTTTCGTAAGCCAACACAAAACTGGCTGCGGACACAAATTAACTATCGAGGTTTTAGAGTTGTCAGAAATCCTGGATCCTCTCAAAATGAAGAAGCCAAGTGGATCAATATGCAGCTCGATGGGAGAATCATTTTAAAATTTGGAGAGAATGATAAATTCGTTTCTGTTTTAAATTATGGTTATGCTCCTCTGCCTCGTGAAGTGCCAAAGGGAACTAAAAGTTCTGAATGGAGAAGCCGAGAGCATTACATTGGTTACCGATTTACACCCAAATTTGGTTTATACGCTGGATTAATGGATAAAGTATTTGGAATAAAAGTCATAGAGCATATTGCGTTTTCAAGAGTTTCACCTCAAGCCACTCAGAATGATCAAGTTCATGCCTTAACAGCACATGTTCTCGGCGAAAAATGGGAGTTAGGCGTTCAAGGTTTTGCCGGGAATTTATCACAAAGTAGTGACCTACGGATGAAAGGTGCCAGCATGATGCTGGAGAAGACTGTCTATGACATTCATCGTGTTGGTGCTTCGGTGATGAAATCTGAAAATGATTACCTAAAGCTTCTATCCTACTCTACGCATGCAAGGCTCAATCTTAAAGAAGGTTCCTCAATATTGGGAGAGATTGGTCAGACAAATAAAAAAACAGGTAACGGAAGCGATG
Source organism: Bacteriovoracaceae bacterium (assembly GCA_947448095.1). Lineage (GTDB taxonomy): Bacteria > Bdellovibrionota > Bacteriovoracia > Bacteriovoracales > Bacteriovoracaceae > Peredibacter. The sequence goes on from CANFNN010000048.1 coordinate 10,426, forward strand.
ACACAACGGCCAGATTTGCTCTTCTGCAAACCTATCTTAGACCTTGGCGAGGCACTTACTTCCTCTCAAATATTGAATACTTTAATCGCGACATCAACCAAGATGACTACACAGTAAGATGGGGACCAGGGATACAATATTTTCTAAGCCAAAGACTAGAACTTCGAGGGGACCTTTATAATACGCGAAGTTTTTCGCCAAACTCATCAACAAGAGATAGCTGGATGTATTTACTCCAGACACATATATGGTTTTAATAACTCTCTTTTTATCCCTCTTCTTATTTCGTGCAAACGCCTCCTCAGGTGATTTTAAAGCTGCCATAAGAGCAAAAGATTATGAGAAAGTCTCTGAGACTTATAGAAATAATCCTGAGCGAAAATATTCGCGTGAAGAATTAATTTTTATTTCTTTTGCTTTACGCAAGTTACATTTTTTTCGTCAGGACACGCAGCTTAATATCCGATTAGTAAAACAGAACTATCCCAAACAACATAAAAAACTTCTCGCAGCAATTCAACGCGCAGAGACAGTCGATGGTGATGATTATCCGGAAGCTCTTAAAGTTCTTTATTGGAATCTTTTTACAAGTTACGGAGAGATTATCAAAGGGTATGAAAAGGATTCATCACTCGTAACGGAGGATAATAAATACTTCACCTTATTTGGAAAAATCTTAAGCGAGCTGGAATTCCGTGAGGGGAAAGTTGATAAATACAACGATACTATCATGGCCCATCGTCAGTACCTAACGAACAAGGTTTATAAATTTACGCGAAGCTGGTCTCTTCAATATATAAGCTGGCAGCAAAGTGCATCGATTCAAAATAATTCTGGCGGAAAAGCAGGTCTAATTATAACAAATAAAGGTTACTGTGTTGGTGGCGACGCAGGCTATGAAAACTACCGTTATCGTTTTTTTGTTGATGGATGCTTTCTTTACGGCAGTGGTGGTGTAAAAAACTACGACCAAGATTTTATTGATAATTATCAGCAGTCAAATCTCCCCGCTTATGGAGTTAAGGCCGGTCCGGGAGCTTCGATGATTGTTTCTTCTTCGAAGTCCAGTATAGGTATTAAATTACCTATGATTTATTCGGTTCAAAAACTAACAACGCCATCTGATCCTGGATATTCTATAAAGCAAGGATCTTCATTAACGTTCGTTGCTTCGCTTTATTCACGCTGGCAGTTTAACAAATGGTATTTCCAGACAGAGTTTGGACAATACATTAATAAGCAACAAACATTTTGGGGTCTTGGTATAGGCAAGGAATTTTAAATGATAACAAATAACGAACCATCTCCGCGAAAGTTTAAAAACATGCTCATTAATCCTAGATTCCAATTTAAATTTCTAGGATGGTTCGTTGCACTTTTTTTATTCATCACGGTATCCCTCTATTCGACAACTTTTTTATTTTATTACCGCTTGAAAGAAAAAGCCTTAAATGTTGGAATACCTAATGGCCATATTTTCTTTAAATTCTTGGGTGATCAGAAGCAAGATCTTGACCATCTATTCATAGGTCTTTCGATTACTAATTTATTCATTTTTATTGGTGTAACTTTTCTTATCTCCCACCGAATTGCTGGACCTATATTTAAACTCAAGAAGATGCTGGTCGAAGACAATCCGGATTCTGAAGATTTCAAACTCAGAGAAACTGATTTTTTTCAAGAGCTTGCACCATTAATCAAAACTCTCAAAGACAAGTCCCAATGAGAAGACAGTCACTCCTAATCGTCATGCTTATATTTGCTTGTTCCTGTTCGAAAGAAAGAAAAACAACAGTTGTTTCAGACGATTATGCCTTGATCGAATTTGCTGCGAAACTTGAAGAAAATCAGCCGAATTCTAACAACAAACCTTTAGATAATATCAAGAAAGATCCTTCAGAATAATGTCATTAAATACCATTATCTTCTCTCAAGATGCTTCAATCTGACATAGACCTGTGTTAAATATAGTCTTATGAAAGGGAACCTTTTAATCGTAGATGATGAATTAGACCTTACTCTCAACATGAAAGAACTTCTTGAAGACGAGGCAAGCACTATTTTTATCGCCAGCAATGGAGAAGAGGGTTTAAAGATCCTTCAGTCTCACAAAATTGACTGTGTGGTCTCTGATGTAAAAATGCCGGTAATGGATGGGCTAAAGTTTATTGAAGCCGCAAGGAAGCTTGGGTTTAACATGCCATTTATTTTTTATACTGGACATGGGTCAAATGAATTAAAGAAAACTGCCCACGATTTAGGGGCCATGGATCTTTTAACGAAGCCCAATTTTTCGAATCTTGAACTTGCGATAAGAAATGCCATGGCCAGCTAATTATTGTCCGTGTTTAGTGCTTTCAAAAATCTTGTCAGCAGAAGAAGCCACAAATCCCTTATAAAGATTTCCATCCTTCAATGGATAGCGCTTAGCAAACTCGTAGTAACATGCAGGAATACTCAATTTCCCATCCTTGAAAGTAACTTCAATAGTGTTGGCAAGGGTTGAGGATTGCTCAAGATAAACCTCTTTAGAGCCTTTCACTTCGCCACCGCTGGCATTCAATTTAACTCCATTATTTTTAAGGAATGTATTGAGTTCGGTAATGTCTGTAAACTTCTTGAGGGCATTGATCAAAACGGTAAAATGATTGGGACGGTAGCCAAAGGCTGCAACCCAAGCTGCATAATCACTCTCTTTCATCAATTCATTATAATCCTGAGTAGACACTGACCAAGGACGCCCTGCAGAAACAAAATCAAATTCCAGTTCTTTCCCCTTAGGGATTTCATCAACTAAACGATTCACGATTTGATTTACAGCGGGAGAAAGTTCTTCCAGTTTTAATTCTGAAATGAAAATTGTCGGCAATTTTGAATCCGAGTGCTCAAAGTGTTTTGCGTATAATTTTTTTTCTACGAATTGATAGTCCCCACAGAATTTATAACCCGCCTCTAAAAAGGGACGTGCCATAACATCGATCGTTAGACGCGGATGATTGAATGTTCTAAGAGCAATGTGATCGTTCAATACGAGCTCACCCTCTTTAGTAAAAAGATCATAAATTTTTTGTGCAAGTGGATTAATCTCAACATAGTCTTTCCACATTTTATCCAACAACGCGGGTAGAGTTTTAACAGTCATAATTGCTCCTTAATGAGGCACCAGTCTAACAAAAGTCTGTGAGTTTGTAAGTCCATCTCTTTGATTAACTCTCCGTATTATTCTGTGATTATTAAAACAAAAGGGGTATGATAAAAATCATCAAAATCTCAAAGGATTTCCATGCAGATGTTACTCAAAGGTGACTATTTCAACGGCCATTTCTCTCATCCCAATGGGTTAAGCGATTTATCCGGTGCCCAAGAGCAAATTTTAAAAAAATGCCCAGGGGAATTCAACCTCAAACTTTGGGAAGCTGGCGTCTTTTACGATCATATCGAAC
>CANFNN010000049.1 GCA_947448095.1 Bacteriovoracaceae bacterium
CAGCATATCCTGTTTGGTGATGGTAATGAGCCTGCTCTAAATGAGCCTGCTCTCTTGTATCAATTCCAGTAAATGCTTCTCTTTTATGATTAACGAACTTTTCAATTTTAGGGGCTTCAACCAATATTTTAAACCATTCAGTTTTAGCTCCAAAAACTTTACCGAAACTCTGACCAGTCAATGTTCCTGCGTACCAAAAACCTAATGTAAAAAGAGTAAGAATTAACAATGGTAAGTTAGATCGAAAACTAAAGTGTTCGTGGTGGATTGCATGCTCGTCATGGTGGCCATGACCATGGTCATCATGATGACCTTTATGCGCACGGTTTTCGCCAAAGAATGTTAAGAAGATCATTCGAAACATATAAAACGCTGTTAAACCCGCACCAGCAAAACCAAGAATTGGCACAATTGCGAGAAGTGGATTTTGTCCGGCCATAAAACCCCAGTAGAGGGCATCACCAAGAATTCTGTCTTTTGAAACAAATCCAGAGAAAAAAGGCACTCCGGCTATGGCGAGAGTACAGCAAAGCATGGCAACAAAAGTGTAAGGCAGATATTTACGAAGACCACCCATCTTAGGCATTTCCTGCTCATGCACCGAATGGATAACCGAACCAGCTGACAAGAAAAGACATGCCTTAAATACAGCGTGAGTTATTAAATGCATAAAAGCAGCGTTGTACGAGCCAACTCCCACACCAATCATCATGTAACCAAGCTGAGAGATCGTGGAAAAAGCGAGTACAGCTTTAATGTCGGTTTGAACTAGCGCAATCGTTGCAGCCCCAAAAGCTGTGATTGCACCAATAATTGCAATAAATGTTGTTAGATCACCTAGAACCATTAACGGATACATTCTTAGAGAAAGATAAACCCCAGCAGCTACCATTGTTGCAGCATGAATTAGTGCCGAACCTGGAGTTGGCCCCATCATCGCATCAGGCAACCAAACATGTAGAGGAAACTGGGCAGACTTACCCATTGCACCCAGAAATATACAAAAACCAGCAAAAGTTGCTAAAGAGATGCCAAGGACCTGCTGTCCTACAAACTTGCCTTCAGCAATTCCAGCGTAAATATCGACGTAATTCACAGATCCAAGAGTCATCCACAAAGCAACGATACCAAGAAGTAGGAAAACATCCCCAACTCGAGTTGTCATAAATGCTTTGATTGACGCATCACCGGCGGCTTCTTTTTTGTTGTAAATACCAATTAACGAGTATGAACAAAAACCCATAATTTCCCAAAAAATGAATAATGAGAAAAGGTTATCTGAAAGGACTAGACCCAACATAGCCGAGGTAAAAAGCGGAAGAAAGATAAAAAATCTTCCGTGCTTTTCATCGTGATCCATATACCAGGTAGAAAAAAGGTGAATCAAAGTAGCCACACCAGATACCATAACCAGCATAATTGCTGCCATGTTATCAATGTAAATACCCATATCTATTTTGAATATTTGAGTGCCATAAGAGAGATCAAACCAAGTAAACACTTTATGAATGAAAAAATCAGTTGCGAACTGCCCAAATACAAAATCACTAAAGATTCTGACCGAGAAGATAAAAGAAATAAAAATACTTAAAGTTGCTAACCAGTCACCCTGACGAGGCAATTTTCTTCCAAAAAATGCATTAATGATAAACGCAATTACTGGTGAAAGGAAAATCGGTGCAATACTTCCAACGGTATATTCCATATCTACGACCCTTAATTTCTTAGCTGTGTGGCTTCATCAATATGTATTGTTTCTTTAATTTGAAAGAAACGTATAACAATCGCTAAACCAACAGCAGCTTCAGCAGCAGCTATTACAATAATAAAAAGACTAAAAATGTGACCATCTAGGTTATTCGTAACATACCGAGAATATGCGACGAAGTTCAAAGCAGATGCGTTCAGGATCAACTCGATCCCTAAAAGGATTGCCACGATATTTTTACGAGCAATCATTACAACCAACCCGACAACAAAGAGGATCAATGAAATAATTAAATATGAGTACAAGTTCATCATAATTTTTCTCGCTTAATTTTGCTTACGTGGACGAGCGATAATAGCAGCTCCCACTAAAGCACCCAATAATAGAACTGAAGATATTTCAAAAGCTAAGACATGATCTTTGACTAATAAATGTCCAATTTGAGAAACGGTCGATGGAAATTCATTATTAATCATTTTAGAAGGTATTGTTTGAGCAATACCCATGAGAAGTTTAATATTTGTTAAGACAAACACTAGCCCTACGAGTAAGCCCACACCGTAGGTCAATTTGTTACCCATAGATGCAGGTAAGCCAAGTAGGTTTTGAGCGCGAGAAATAAAGTCCTTGCCGCCCGTCAACATCACAGCAAACAACATTAGAATAACAACGCCACCAACATAAACCATAATCTGAGTCACAGCTACGAAGTCTGCTCCAAGAGTTGCATAGAGGCCTGCAACACCCAAGAGTGATCCCAGCAAAAACACACAAGAATGCATAATATTCTTAACCATTAAAACGCCTATGGCGCATAAAACTGTTAGAAGTGCCGAACTAATAAATAAAAGCTGTAAAAACATGAGAAGCCCTTAATTAATGACCACCGAGAACAAGCTCGGCAATCGATTTACCATTAAAAACAACCATCCAAATTGCACAGCCCATTAGGTTTAAGATCGCAATTGGAGTGAGGTATTTCCAACAAACTGACATCAGCTGATCTACGCGAAGACGCGGAAGAGTCCAACGAATCCAGATAACAACATAGTAAAGAAGAAGCGTTTTTGTCATAAAAACGACAAATTGAACTGCTTGAATGGGAAGAATGTCGATTGAAATTCCTGGAATATTATAGCCACCAAGGAACAAAGAAGCGGCTACACCACAAACCACAAAAACTTCAATATATTCAGCAAGAGCAAAAAATCCGAATCTCATTCCGGTATATTCTGTATGGTAACCAGATACAAGTTCTGATTCAGCTTCAGGTAAATCAAATGGAGCACGGTTGGTTTCGGCCAGCGCACCAACGCTATAAACAAAGAAAGCCATGAAAGCGAATGGGTTATGAAAAAGAAACCACTGATGCGGAAGTCCCCCCTGTTGGCCTACGATTGTTCCAAATCCCATTCCGCCTGCCAAAAGAACAATGGCAAGAATTGAAATCGTGACAGGAATTTCATAAGAAATAATTTGCGAAGCACCTCTCATACCACCAAGCATCGACCATTTTGAGTTTGAGGCATATCCTCCAAGAAAAACTCCAAGGCCCACGAGAGAAGAAATAGCCACGAGATAAAATATTCCCACATTGAGGTCGGCCATAATAAATCCGCCAGAAAATGGCAGAACAGCAAGTGTAGCAAACACACCTGTTAGGCACAAAAGGGGAGCAAGATAAAAAAGCGTTTTATCAGCTGTGAAAGGCATGATGTCTTCTTTGGTCATCATCTTCACGCCATCAGCAAGAAACTGAAGAAGTCCATAAGGGCCAACACGGTTAGGTCCTACTCGGGCCTGCAAATCTGCTGAGATTTTTCTTTCAGCATACGTTCCTAAACCACCGATCGTGGCACACATTCCAACAATAATCAGCGCCAAGAGGAGGTATATCGTGAAGGCCAAGACACCTTGGTTATTACCAAAGAGGGCCAATAAAGAATCATAAAACTCATATTTAGATAGATAGCTTACAACTGTTTGATTCATAAATTATGGACCTTATTTTGTTTCTTTTTTAAGTGAGTGCTGGAAAGATTTGACCCAATCAAGGTCACCTTTTCTCCAGCAGTAAGCGATTCCTTCAATTAAAACAGAAATGAAGCTTAAAAAGATAATCAGAGCATACCCACCCTGACCCATTTCATTTAGCTCTTTAAAAATTGAAGCAACTGGGAACATAAGAACTGATTCAACGTCAAAAATAATAAAAATTAATCCCACAACATAAAAACGCACGTTAAACATAGACCAAGCTGATCCTACGGGAAGCTCACCACATTCATACGGAGTAGATTTAAGGTGCGAAGGTTTCTTTGGGGCAAGTACCACTGAAAGGAAATGGCCGCCAAAAAATAGCAACACTGCTAATCCCATAAAGATAACAACGGGCATTAAGCCATCAAACTCGGCTGGTATCATGGACGTCTCCACTGCATAAAGATCTTAAGAAAAAGTAGTTTTAAGATACAAAAGATGTTGAAAATAGGGAAGATGTTATTTCATTTGCTTAAGTGTAAACTTCCAAAAACTATGTTAGAAAGTCCAACTTATTTAATCGGATTATAGTTGTATGTTATTTAGTGGTCTTCACAGCAAACTTCAATATTGGAATAATCAGCAACAGCTATTGCAGCTGAAAGGGCTCTCGCCTAACCAGTGGTGCTTACTCGCAGGAAGCTATTTCCATGATCAGTTGTTTTCCGACACTCATGTGCTTATTTGTTCAGACCAAGACGAAGCTGAAGACGTTTATGAAGCGTTGAAGCATTTGAAAAATGTATTTTTTTACCCAGGGCACAATCATTCTTTGTATAGCACAATTCTAACGTCTGAAAGCTCTCTCCTGGCGCGTTGGTCAGTGCTTCAAAGATTAGTGCAAGACGAAAAAATCATTATCGTAACGACCTGGGAAGCCGCATTGATGTTGGGTCCAGATCCACTTTTCTTCAAAGAAAAGTCATTTGTTCTCAAAAAAGACGACATTATTTCTCCACTGGATTTAGCAAATAGGCTTACACAGATGGGTTATTTTCCAGCTTCAACAGTTGAAGAGCCTGGAACCTTTTCAAGACGAGGCGGTATTTTTGACATCTTTCCCGTCGCTCATTCCCCAATCAGGCTTCATTACTTTGATGATTTAATTGAAGAGATTTTTGGAATTGATCTAGAGACCCAGAAAACTGAGAGAGAAAAAGTTTTTACAGAAGTCTGTTTAGTCCCTGGGCCAGGGTATTTAACACGCGATCCATTTGCGAATAATTTACGATCTAAGCTGCCCCAACCTCAGCCGAGCTATAAAAACAAGTACGAAAGTAGAAAACAAATATTCAAAAATATGGGCGAAGGTCAACTTTTTGATAATTATCCCTTATTTATCCCACTTTTTTTTGAAACTCCAAAAACACTGTTTGATTATTTGCCTAAGCCGGCAAAACTAACATTTTTCAACTCTGACAATGGTCAAAAAAACTTTGAACTTTTCTTGGCTCAACAAAATGACGATTTTACAGATCTACAAAACGATATAGAAAGTTCATCGATTATTCCGGCGCCAGATGCTTTTTATCAAAAAGATTTGGGAACATATCAATTCAAATCGTTACAAGTTGACCAATTAGACATCACTTTGAGCCTGGATCAGAACCTTGATCGTGAACTTCATCTTAATCTTGCTAAACTTAAGTCTCATCTACAGACCAAGCTTCAACTTGCAGGTGAAAGTCCCTCAAATAAATTTGAATACATTAAAGGTAGTCTCAAGGTTCTAAAAAATGAACTCAAAAGCTATGGTCATTTAATTGTTACTTATAAATCAGAAAATGCACGCCAAGAATTGAACTATCTACTTGAAGAAAATGGACTGCTTGCTTTAGGCGATCGATTGCATTTTGTATTTGGAAAACTCGACGAGGGTTTTTACTATAAAACAGAAAATATCTTTGTTTTATCTGAAAGTGACTTTTTTGCCGTCAAACAGAAAAAAACAAAACAAGTTGCTTCGACCAACAAAGATCTTTTCGCTGAACAACTCGCAACCCTTAAAATTAATGATTATGTAATCCATAGAGATTATGGAATTGGAGTCTATAAAGGACTTGAAACAATTCAAGCCATGGATCAACAGAATGATTACCTCGTTATTCTCTACGAAGATAACGACAAGGTTTATGTTCCTGTCTATAAACTAAACTTAGTTCAAAAACATGCTGACTCATCATCTGGATTAAAAGTTGCTTCTCTCAAATCCAAAAAATTTAATGAGCTAAAGGCAAAAGCACGCAGCTCTGTTAAAAAGCTTGCCTTTGATCTTTTACGTTTACAGGCGGAAAGAAAACTTGGGGGAAGAATGCCTTATTCCCCACCTGATCACATGTTTAAGGAATTTGAACTCTCTTTTGCTTTTGAAGAAACTCCTGATCAATCCAAGGCGATTAATGATGTCATTGAAGACATGCAGCAGCCTTTTCCTATGGACCGCTTGGTTTGTGGGGACGTAGGTTTTGGAAAAACCGAAGTGGCGATGAGAGCTGCCATGAAAGCTGTGTTGGATAAAAAGCAAGTCGTTATCTTAGTACCAACAACGGTTCTAGCCCTTCAACATTATCATTCTTTTGTTAAGCGATTTGAAAATTTTCCGGTTATCGTTGATTTTATTTCCCGCTTTAAAACTCCCAAGGAAAAAATTCAAACCTTACTAAAAGTTGCCGAGGGGAAAGTAGATATTCTAATTGGAACTCACGCCGTTCTTTCAGATAAAATTGAATTTCATGATCTTGGGCTACTTATTATTGATGAAGAGCACCGCTTTGGTGTGGCCCACAAAGAAAAACTTAAAGTCCTAAAAACTGGAATCGATGTTTTGACCATGACAGCAACTCCGATACCTAGAACGCTGCAACTCTCATTTTTAGGAATTAGAGATTTATCACTCATCCAAACTGCACCACCTCGCAGACAATCGATAAAATCTTATATTATTAAGCAAGACGATCTCACCCTTAAGTCAGCAATTGAAAAAGAGCTTTCACGAGGAGGCCAAGTTTATTACGTCCATAACCGTGTGCACGATATTGAAGAGCATGAAATTTATCTAAAATCTCTCGTCCCAAAAGCACGAATTAGTGTCACCCACGGACAGATGAATGAGCGTGAACTTGAAAAAAGAATTAATGATTTTTACGACCATAAATCAGATATCTTGCTCGCGACAACGATCATTGAATCAGGTATCGATATTCCTAATGCGAATACGATGATTATTGATCGAGCTGATACATATGGATTGGCCCAACTCCATCAACTTCGAGGACGCATTGGACGCTCAGATCGTAAGGCCTATGCTTATTTCATGGTTCCAGAAAATCGTATATTGAGCGAAAACTCACAACGAAGACTCCAGGCGCTTCAAACTTATGCAGAAATGGGAGGAGGCTTTTCTCTTGCCTCATCTGATATGGAGCTGAGAGGCGCTGGGGATATTTTAGGCGCCGAACAATCGGGTCATATTGAAGGAATTGGTCTAGAATTTTATATGGATCTTTTACAAGAAGCCATTCAGGAAATTCGCGGTGAGCGCAAAGTTTCAGCTAAAAATATTGAAATCCAAGCCTCTTTTTCGGCGTACATTCCTAACACCTATATTCCTGATCATGCCCTTCGTCTCAAATACTACAAACGGCTCTCAAACTGTAATGAGATGAATCGCTTGGAAGATATCATCACCGAAATTACTGATGCCTTTGGTATCACACCACGCGAGCTTGAGGCGCTTTATTCAATTCTTCGGGCGAGAATCTACTTTCAATCATTAGGCATCAAGCTGATCAAAGTTTCTTCAGCTCAAATAAATTTATACTTTGATCTTGAAATACTTAACCACAACACTCAGTTAAGAGATAAAATGCTGAGTTTTTTCATGAATAAACCCAAATTATATAAACTCAACCCTGATTCTTCCGTAACTAGCTTCTTCAAAGAACCTGTTAGTCATTATATGCTACTAGAATTTGCGAAACATATTGCAGCCCAAATGGGCGTATGTTAACGTTTTTATTAGATTCGATTATCAAACCAGGGATGTGTATGAAGAAACTATCAATTCTAGTTTTCGTGGCCATGATGGCCTTGCCAGCTTTTGCTCAAAAAGATGTGGTTGCAACGGTTAATGGGCGCAATATTACTAAAAGCCAATTCGAAGAATATCATCTTCAAAATTTAAAATTTGTTGGTCAAAGAAAAATTACCAAAGAAATTTCTCTTCAAGATTTAATCAACCGTGAGCTTGGGATTCAAAAAGCTAAGAAAACCGGCTTAGATAAAGATCCAGAAGTCGTAGCAAAACAAGAAGATATTCTTTTTCATGCTCAAATTTCAAAAGATCTTGAAAATGAATTTAAGAAAATTGTTGTTTCTGATGATGACGTAAAAAAATACTACGACGAAAACAAAGAATACCGCTCGGCTCATATCCTTTACCGTTTAAGAGCAGAACCAACTCCTGATGAAGTGAAAGCTTCTTATGACCAAAGCATGGCGATCTATGCTCAGCTTCAAAAAAGCCCAGAAGATTTTGCCAAAATGGCGAATAAATATTCACAAACTTCAGCTGCTCCAGTTGGAGGCGATCTAGGTTTTCAACCCCCTACACGTTTAGCTCCTGAGTATTACGAAGCAATTAAAGGCCAAAAGGTTGGTTTTATTAGTAAACCAATAAGAAGCCAAATGGGTTACCACATCATTAAAGTGCTTGGCGTTAAGAGCTACGATCAAATCGACAAAAACTTGTACAAGAAAATTATTTACGATAAAAAAAGAGACGCCCTTATCGAGAATTATTTCAAAAATCTCGCTAAAGGTGCAGTAATCAAAACGAACCTTTAAAATTGAAGTTTAGTGAAAATATCATTTTTGTTTTTATTTCTGGGCCTAAACTCTGTTTTCACAAACGGGGTTTATGCTCAGGACAAGTTGCTAGATAAACTCGTCGCTGTTGTTAACACCAGAATTGTATCCTTATCTGAAATTAAACGCATGGAAGACACTCTACCGGCCAGGCAAGAAGTCTCTCCGATGGTCTATAACGAAAATAAGTACGACCAAAAACAACTTCTCGATATCATTATTAAATCCTTCATCATTAGAGACAAGATCAATGGTCAGGGCTATGTCATAAATGACGATGCCGTCGAATCTCGAATTAAGATGACCGAAGAGCGTTTAGGACTCAAGCGAGCCGATCTCTTAAATTTTCTTAAAACTAAAAATCTTACCTACGAAGAATATTTTGAAATAATTCGCGAAACGATGGAATATAACGTTTTCGCTTCAAAAATTATCGCCCCTTTAATTTCAGTCACTGAACAAGAAATTAAAAACGAGTATTACAAACGAAACTCATCAAACAATGCACTTTCTTTTAAGTATACCCTCGTTGATTTTTACGTCAGTGAATCAACATTGGTTGATAAAGATGAAGACAAATTCCTGGCTGTTTTAAAAGACTATCAACTCACGGGAAAACTCCCCGAAGAATATCGGGCTTTAGAAACCAACAATCTTGAAAATTTGAACGAAGATGCACTATCTAAAGAACTAGGTGCTATTTTAAAAACCACTTCAGAAGGATCTTTTTCAAAAGCTTCTTCAATTGGTGGGTATATGCATGTTTTTTATGTGCAGAAAAAAGATCTTGTTGAGTCTCAAGAATTCGCAAAATTTAAAGAACAGATCCAGAACGATATTTTCATGAAAAAAGGAAAATCCGTTACCAACAATTGGTTTGATCGCGAATTTTCCAATTATTATATCAAAAATCTTCTATAACTCATGAAAGTCTACGTCACTCAAGGCCATGAGAAAGGTATAGGTCTAGAGGTCTTCTTCAAGACCTGTTTATTTTTGAATCCTCAAGAAGCTCAATCCCTCAGTCTTTTAGCTTTTAAAAAATCAGTTGAAGAAAGTCTTCTTTCTTTGCGTTTACCCTTTAAAATTTTGGATGACTGCGTACAACTTGCCCACGTCAAGATTCCTGCTACTTGGCTGGACGGGATCAATCATTCACAAAGCTTTACCTCGATTGAACTAGGGATGCGTTTAGCCGAAAGTGGGGGAGTCCTTTATACCTTACCAACCTCCAAAGATCAGTTCCCTGGCTTTTCTGGCCACACCGAATATTTTCGTCACTTTTACCGCAAGCGTGAACTTGGCATGTTTTTCTCAGCCCCTAAAATGCAAGTGCTGCTCATGACGGATCATGTAGCGGTGAATGACTTATCTAAGATTTTAACCGAGCAAAATATTGTCGATGGACTAAGCAATGCGCTGACCGCTTTAAATTCCTGGGATTGGCCGACTAAAAAATTTCTGGTGTCTGGTCTTAATCCTCACGCCGGAGAAAATGGCCTAATAGGTTCAGAAGATAGCCGCATAAGCGACGCAGTTAAACAGATTCGAGACAAATTTAAAATTGATATTACGGGGCCTTTCCCTGGTGATACGATGCTTAGAGAGAGTAGGGCTGGAGAAGACGTTTTAGTTTATCTCTACCATGATCAGGGTTTAGGCATATTTAAAGCGTTAAATGGCCTTATTGGATCGAATATTACCCTAGGAATGCCTTACCCAAGATTTAGTCCCGATCATGGTACTTCATTTAATCTATTCAAAAAAAATGAAGCGGATTACAGGGGTTGCCAATTTTCTCTAAAACAGTCGATCACGCAGCTCAAGAGGTTGATTCATGGACAAAATTCGAGTCACAAAAGCTAAGGTTCACAATCTTAAAAATGTCGATGTCGCTATTCCTAGACACTCTCTAACAGTTATAACTGGGCCTTCTGGCTCGGGAAAATCCTCATTAGCTTTTGACACTATTTATGCTGAAGGTCAGCGGCGCTATATGGAATCTCTTTCTAGTTATGCTAGACAATTTATTGGTCAAATCGAAGCTCCAGAAGTTGAAAGTATTACAGGACTTTCTCCAGCAATTGCCATCGACCAAAAATCAACAACCAAAAATCCTCGCTCGACCGTAGGAACTATTACCGAGATCTACGATTACCTAAGACTTCTTTATGCCCGACTTGGCGAAGCCCACTGTCCAGAAACTGGCGAAAGAGTAGGTAAGCAATCCCCGCAACAAATTCTAGAACAAATTCTAAAATTTAAACCCGGAACTAAAATTCAAATTCTCGCACCCGTGATTCGAAATAAAAAAGGTGAACATAAAGAAGAATTGGCGAAATTCATTAGTATGGGATTTTCTAAAATAAGACTTAACAATGAGCTTCTCAATTTAGACGATCAAGTATCAATACCAAAGACGAAATTTAACAATATCGATATTGTAGTTGATCGATTGGTACTTAAAGAGGGCGTGCGTCCTAGATTAGCGGACTCGGTTGAGCATGCTTTAAAACTCTCTGATGGTTATTTGGTCGTCTTAGCAGATGAAACGGAACACTTTTATAGTGAAAAGAATTTTTCCTTTAAGTCAGGGAAAAGTTATCCCGATTTGGAGCCGAGATTGTTTTCTTTCAATTCCCCCTTAGGCGCATGTCCTATCTGTAATGGGCTTGGAATTTCAAAAACGTTTGATATCGACAGCCTCTTATTCGATGAAACCATGAGTTTAGAAGATGGTGCTATACCAATTCTAAAAAAGAATTCGTTTCTCATGCAAATGGTAAGATCCGTTGCCTCGACTGAAAAAGTGGATATTGATAAACCTTTTAATAAGTTTTCTGAAAAATTTCTTCAAATTCTGTATTACGGCAATGGTGATAAGATTTATAATTACAAATTTGAATCAGAAAACTCATCGTGGAATTTTAAAAAAGAATTCCCCGGCATTATGGCCTGGCTTGAAAAAAAGCATAATGAATCTGAATCTGAAAAAACCAGACTTGATCTTGAAGAGTACATGATTATTAAGAAATGCCCGGGGTGTAAGGGAAAAAAACTTAATCCTTTTGCCCTCGCCGCTACCATTGAGAAATTGTCTATTATCGATGTCTGCGATCTCTCAATAAATGAAGCTGCTGATTTCTTTAATCAGTTAAAATTTACTGGAAACCAGGCGATTATTGCGCAAAAAGTTCTTAAAGAAATCAATGATCGGTTAAAGTTTTTACTCAACGTGGGCCTAAACTATCTCACTCTCAACCGCGATGCCATGACTCTCTCAGGGGGAGAATCTCAAAGGATTCGACTAGCTACTCAAATTGGATCAGCACTTTCAGGAGTTTTATATGTTCTCGATGAGCCAAGCATTGGACTTCATCAAAGGGACAATGAAAAGCTTATTCAAACACTTATCAATCTTAGAGATATTGGAAATACTGTTCTTGTCGTTGAGCATGATGAAGAGACAATGCTTGCTGCAGATTACTTAATTGATATGGGTCCTCGAGCTGGTCTTCACGGTGGAGAAGTCATCGCAGCAGGCACTCCTGACGAAGTTATGAAAAACAAAGCATCTGTTACAGGGAAATATCTTTCTGGCCTCAATAAAATCCAAATCCCAACTCAAAGAAGAATCCTTAATAGCAAAATCATTTTAAATAAGGCGCGTGAAAATAATCTTTTTGACGTTACTTTGACACTTCCACTTGGCGGACTCACCTGTATCACTGGTGTCTCAGGTTCAGGCAAATCAACCCTCGTTCATAAGGTCTTAATTCCAGCGATTAAAAATTATCTTTCTCGCGGAAGAAGAGGCAGTTCCGCAAATTATCAATCCGTTACAGGCGTGGATAAAATTCAAGGAATCATTGAACTAGACCAATCCCCAATTGGTAGAACACCGCACTCTAATCCAGCTACCTACACGGGACTTTTTGACGATATTAGAAATATTTTCTCGCTAACAAATGAATCAAAAATTCGTGGCTATAAGCCAGGACGCTTTTCATTTAATGTGAAGGGAGGAAGGTGCGAAAGCTGCGAAGGCAACGGTTTACTAAAAATTGAAATGCATTTTCTACCAGATGTTTATGTCACCTGCTCTCAATGTAGCGGCTCTCGTTATAATAATGAAACTCTCTCCATTCTTTATCGGGGAAAAAATATCTCAGATGTTTTAGCGATGAGTATTGAAGAAGCTGCACCTTTTTTTGAAAATCATCCCAAGGTGAATCGGGCCCTTAAAGTCATGAATGACGTAGGTCTTGGCTATATTAAGCTTGGGCAGCCTGCAACCACACTATCTGGCGGAGAAGCTCAACGGCTCAAGCTCTCTAGGGAGCTTTCAAAATCCACCAAAGGCTCAACGCTTTATGTTTTAGATGAACCTACTACAGGTCTTCATTTTGAGGATATCAACATTCTTCTTATTGCTTTAAATAAGCTCATTGATCATGGTCATTCATTACTAGTGATTGAACACAACCTAGACGTGATTAAAACGGCTGACTGGGTGATTGATTTAGGTCCAGATGGTGGAAAGCATGGCGGAAAAATTATAGCTGAGGGCACACCCGAATCAGTAGCTAAGATCAAGGGCTCATACACCGGTCACTACTTGGCGAAAACTTTAAAATCCAAATAAAAAAGCCCTCTTTCGAGGGCTTCCATTTTTCTATCTTAATCTAAAAATTAAGCAGCAAATTTTTGAAGGATAAGGAAAGCGATACCAAATCCGAAAAGAACTAGAGACTCGATTAGAGCAAGAGCTAAAATCATTGGAGTCTGAAGTTTGTCTGCAGCAGCAGGGTTACGAGCGATACCTTCAAGAGCTACAGAAGCAGCTTTACCTTGAGCGTATGTTCCACCGATTACAGCAGCAGCAAAAGCGATAGCAGCTGAAAGTACTACCCATGAATTAACGGCCATTACACTTGAATTTTCCATTTTGTTTTCCTTTGTTAGAAAAGTTTAATCTTGTTAGTGGTGCGCCTCGTGCTCATCATGATCGTGATGTGCAGTCGCCATACCAATATAGATCATTGTTAAAAGAGTAAATACGAACGCCTGAAGGAAACCAACAAAGATCCCCATAGCGTAAAAAGGTATCGGAACGATATAAGGAACCAGTTCCGAAAAAATCCCTAGAATTAAATGATCTCCGTCCATGTTCCCACGTAAACGTAGAGCAAGGGAGAGAGGTCTTACTGAG
>CANFNN010000050.1 GCA_947448095.1 Bacteriovoracaceae bacterium
CTCAATAATAAATTCTCCATCTGCAGGCTTGGCCCCTTTGGAAATAACGACTTCAAAGGCATGCAGAGCATTTTCTACTCTTAAGGCCATGGAGGAGATGGAAGGTCCGTGCAGTTGTTTAAAATTGGCCGAGTGGCCTGTCGTGCGCTGATTTAAAATAAAGTGAATATTATTTTGATTGTAATAAATGAGTTCTTCGTTTTTGAGAGCAAGAAGTTTTGAAAAGCCAAAATCGATAAAAAGTTTATGAATTTGATCCGGCTCGTTTGAGCAGAACTCTATAAATTCAATTCCTTTAAGACCCACGGGATTTATCGACATGAAAGGCTCCTTTTAAGATATTAAAACTCAAAGGAGTGAGGAAAACGCTGATTTAGATCATTCTTTCGCTGCTCTTTTATGAGTATGGTTGAGTTTATGATTTCACTTAAGCAGATTCACCACGTCGCCTACAGATGCATTGATGCCAAGGCTACCGCTGATTTTTATAAGACCATGCTCAATATGGAGCTTTTGGTTTGTATAGCCGAGGACAAGGTTCCCTCCACTAAAGAACCTAATCCCTATATGCATATTTTTCTCGATGCAGGGATGGGAAACATTCTAGCCTTTTTTGAAATCACGGGCGAAAAAAACATGGATCGTGATCAAAACACTCCTCGCTGGGTTCAGCACATTGCTTTTCAATTAGAAAATGAAGAGGCCTTGATGAAGGCGAAATTGGAATTAGAACAAAAAGGTCTGGAAGTTTTAGGAGTGACTGATCACTCAATTATTAAATCGATTTATTTTTTTGATCCCAACGGACATCGCCTTGAGCTTACTTGCGTCACAGGTACTGCTCTTCAGATGCAGGAACTAAAAAGGATCGCTCCTGAAATGCTGGAAGAGTGGAGTCAGACGAAAACTCCCCCGAAACAAGCGGCTTGGCTCCACGCAGGTGAGTTTTTACAGAAGTCGAAATGACTTTATATAGGACACAAGATCCTCTCTCTCTGGCTCACTAAACGACTCTTTCCAGCCCGGCATGGTGCCTTGCCACTGGGAAATACTCATAAAAAATGTAAAGTCAGGAATCTCTTTGGCAAGCTTCTGTAAGTTGGCCACCGGATGAGTTTGTTTTTTTGACTCTGGCCCATCTCCCAGTCCTTTGTCCCCGTGACAAGACAGACAGTGCGCCGTATAGATCACCTTGCCTCTCAGGACTGAAGCCTCGTCTAATTTTTGGGATAGTGTTTTTGTTTTCTCACGTATGACAAATCCATGTTTGATTTTATGTTCGGCTTGATAGCGGTCTCTTGATTCTTGGTTAATCCTTGCGCAGGAATTCAAAAAAGCGATAGAGAAAGTGAGGAGGGCGAAGTATTTCATTTGTAGTCCTATTCTTAATACTTTTGTGGTCTAATCATTATAATGAAACGATCCTTTTATTTGCTAGCTTTTACTGTACCACTTTCTCTTTTTGTTTCCTTCTATTTGAAAGGATGGTGGAGTTATCTCGCCCTTGGTTATACGTTCGTTTTCCTGCCCCTCTTAGAGCTTATTTTGCCTGCCTTTAATTCGAATCTTCGTCCTGACGAAGAGCTGATCTGGAAAAGCGACAAGTATTTTGATTGGATCTTGTGGGTGATGGTTCCACTACAATATGGTCTGCTTATTTATTTTTGCTCGATACTTAGTCATCATTCTCTTAAATCATTCGAAGTCATTGGTCTGGTCTCGGCCATGGGCATTGGGTGTGGTGTTCTAGGGATAAATGTCGCTCATGAATTAGGTCACCGGAATAATCTTCTTGAGCAGACGATGGCGAAAATGCTTTTGAGCAGCTCTTTATACTGGCATTTTTTTATCGAGCACAATAAAGGTCATCATAAAAATGTTTCTACGCCTCATGATCCAGAAAGCTCTCGCCTCAATGAAGTGCTGTATGCCTTCTGGTTTCGTTCTATTAAAGACAGTTTTCTCTCGGCCTTAAAGATTGATCGAAAGCAAATGTTTCTGGCGCTTTTTATTCAAGCGTTTCTCACATTTCTCATCTTTTTCATCTGGGGCAGCCTTGCTGGGTTGGGATTTTTGGCGAGTGCTTTAATCGGTATTATTCTGCTTGAGTCAGTGAATTACATTGAACACTATGGTCTTTCGAGAAAAGAAACTTCGCCTGGTCGGTATGAAAAAGTTCTACCAGTGCATTCCTGGAATGCGGATAATCCTTTATCTAGGGCCGTCTTGTTTGATTTATCCAGGCACTCTGATCATCATGCCAACGTGGCCAGAAAATATCAACTTCTGCAGCACTTTAATGCTAGTCCTCAGATGCCAACTGGCTATCCTGGGATGATTCTCTTGTCTTTGATTCCGCCACTTTGGTTTAAAGTGATGAACAAGAAAATCTCAAACTTGGCTTAGACTTTTATTAATTGATTTTAACTGACAACGGGCAAGAATTTTTTTGAAAGTTCTAAGTCGAAATTTTGATCTTTCGACTTAGAACTCAATGGATCGGAATGTTACTTGTAAATAGTATTCAATAACTCAGCTAATCTCTTCCCACCAGTCAGAAGGCGAGAATTCATGAGAGCAAGATTTCTTGTAATGTAACCTTGATCAAGAACGATTGGATCTACAGAGTTAAGAGCTTTAAATTTATAAACAGCTGGTCTTGCGGCCATGCTTTCAGTCACGATTTGGCTAAAGGAAAAGGCCGGTAAATCATAGGTATTACCCATCAAAGATTGATCGCCAAGTTGACGAGCATAAGTTTGGTAATCCATGTTTTCTTTTGAAATGATTCCGCTATCCCAAAAAGCATGAAGGTTTGTAGAACGGCCTTCAAAAATAACCTTCGTAGAATTTCCACCTCTGTCTGATGGTCTACCTACGTGAAGCGGTTGGTGAATATCAC
The DNA here is from genome assembly GCA_947448095.1 of Bacteriovoracaceae bacterium. GTDB lineage: Bacteria > Bdellovibrionota > Bacteriovoracia > Bacteriovoracales > Bacteriovoracaceae > Peredibacter. The sequence continues at coordinate 2,903 of CANFNN010000050.1, forward strand.
CAACAAGATGAATGATGAATTTGAGTGCGTTTTGTTTTGTTGTGAAGTCGCTTGATGGAGACTGAAGGTCTTTCACCATCGCAGTGATGGCAGTAATAGTATCGCCATCAGGAGTGTGCTCAACAGTGTCGTAAGTTTGGCCATCAGGAATATCAACGAAGTGCCATGGTTTAGATTGAGCCCATTCAGCTTGGCCCTTGATTGAATCTGCCCAGTTACTAACGTCAGCAAAAGTTTGACCACGTAAAAGATCAGCAACAGCTGCTTTAGCTTTTGGCGTAAGTCTTTTTTCAGCAATTTCGGCCACAATCATGTGCCCTTCAGGACCCCAAGCAAATACGTTCGTCGTTAAGAAAGCGAGTAGTATAAAAAACTTCATGTTTCACCTGACCTTTTGGTTAAGCCTAGAATATTGAATTTTGAAAGAGATGGTCAAGTAATACTAATGTTAAGATGAAGTTAAGCTAATACTTTTTTCACGGTTTTCAGGAACGTATTTGACGAAGCTAATGTAAGAACTACTTGTCTTCTAACTCGGGACTTCGGTATAAACAGGTCAATCAACAGGAGTGTGATGTATGAAGAAATTAGTATTCGTTTTGGCCTTTGTTCTTGGCCTTGGCTCACAGGCCCAAGCCGCCAATCATTTCAACAAAGTACTCATCATTGTCTTCGAAAACACTGATTTTGGGGACGCAGTCAAACAACCTTACTTTAACTCATTGGTTAAAGAGGGCGCTCTTTTAACCAATTATCATGCCCTGACTCATCCTTCTCAAGGCAATTATGTGGCCATGATTGCAGGATCTCTTTTAGGGGTTAAGGACGATAAACCCGTTAACCTTGATCAAAGGCATATTGGGGACCTTTTAGAAGAAGCGGGAAAAACTTGGAAGGTTTATGCTGAGGATTACCCTGGCAACTGCTTCCTTGAGAGAAGCTCAGGAAACTATGTCCGTAAGCATGTCCCTTTTCTTAGCTTCACTAACGTTCAAAATAATCCCACTCGTTGTGCCAAGATTGTTCACTCTGATGAATTCCAAAAAGATTTCATGAGTGGGAATCTTCCGGCCTATTCTATGTATGTGCCGGATCTTAAAAACGATGGCCATGATACTGGTGTGGCCTTCGGTGATAAGTGGCTTAAAGAGCACTTTGATAAAACTTTGCATTCTTCAAAATTTCCGGATGATCTATTAGTTGTCATTACCTTTGATGAAAGCTCACACAACCTTGATAATAAAATTTATATGTTAATGTTGGGATCAGTAGTGAAGGCGGGATCAACTTCAGATGTTCGTTATGATCATTACAGCCTACTCAAAACTATTGAAGATAATCTTGGGTTGGGTTCATTAAAGCAAAATGACATGAACGCGATTCTGTTAGAAAATATCTGGAAGTAAAAATCAAATTTCAAAATTCTCAAAGCCCTCCTTGAGGGCTTTGCTTGCATGCTCGATGAATGAGCTTAGTTTCGGCGTCACAAAGCGCTGAGCGGGATAGACGAAATGAATGGGAGTAAGCGGGGAGCGCCATTCGGGTAGAATCCGAACAAGTTTCCCAGCCTTCACCTCGGAATAGACAAACGTTGTGGGCAGATAAGCAATTCCATCATCCATTAAGGCCATCATCTTTAACATCTCAAAGTGATTCACCATCACCTTACCTGGCACAGAAACATTCAATGAGCCCTTAGGCCCCACAAATTTCCAGGTATCAATTCCAATGGGAGTGAACTGAAGACATTTGTGTTTGATGAGCTCTCGAGGATGAGTTGGTTCTCCACTTTTCTTTAAATATTTGGGAGAAGCAACCGGAACAAAATAGGTGGTGCCGATTCTTTTAGCGATGAGGGTAGAGTCTTTAAGTTCACCCGCACGAATGGCGAGGTCCACATTTTCACTCACCAGATCTACCCGCCGATCAGTGAGAATCGCTTCAATTCTGACCTTAGGATATTTTGCCATGTATTGAGAAGTAATCGCGGGAAGAATACTTGCACCAATGTCAACGGGTGCTGTGATACGCAAAAGACCCTGAGGCTCAGTGTGAATGGAGCTCAGCTCTACTTCTGCGGCCTTAATTTCTTCCAGCCCCAGGACGCAGTGCTTGTAGTAGGCCTCACCGGCAGGGGTTATATTGAGTTTTCTGGTGGTCCGCTGAATCAGAGTGACGCCAAGGCGCTTCTCAAGCGAGGAGACCTTAAAGCTGACCGTGGAGTTGGGGAGGTTAAGAGCTTTGGCGGCCTGCGAGAAGCTTCCTAACTGCGCAACTTTAATAAAAATGGCTATTTCATTCAAATCCATTTTTTGATTATGCAATGGATTGGAATATAATTCCAGTTTATACCATCTAATAATTTATCTTTTTGTTCGATAAGATGAAGCAACTAAAAATACTATCCAGGAGATTACCTATGAGCACCTATCAACTTGACCCCTCCCACTCAAGCATCAACTTTAGTGTCAAGCATATGATGATTGCAAAAGTGCATGGTGGGTTTGAAAAGATGAGCGGAGTACTTTCTTATGATTCAAAAAATCCAACCGATACAACGGTGTCAGTGAATATTGAAGTGGCGAGCATCAACACGCGAGATACTGCTCGTGATACCCATCTAAAAAGTGCGGATTTTTTTGATGCTGAAAAATATCCGAGCATCACTTACAAATCAGTCCGCGTTCAAGAACACAAAGGGGACTTAACCATAGTGGGAGAACTCACCATTCATGGAGTCACTCAACCGGTGACTGTGGAGCTAGAGCGTCCCTCAGAAGAAATGAAAGATCCTTGGGGTAATCTCAAAATTGGAGCTTCAGGTTCGGCCAAAGTGAAACGTAAAGATTTTGGCCTGACCTGGAATGCGGCCTTAGAAGCCGGTGGACTCTTAGTGGGTGATGATGTCAATATTACGGTAGATGTTCAATTTGTAAAACAAGTCTAAAGGACTTAGCTGTGGACCGAAGAATTTTTATAGGCGGAGTCTTAGGGGGAATCGTGAGCACTTTAATTTTAAAAAATGCTGAGTCAAAAGTGGTGAGAATGCCAACCGTTTTTCTTGGCCACGGCTCTCCTATGAATGCCATCGAAAAAAATAGCTTCACAGACTTTTTAAATAATTTCCCCAAGGATTTGCCAAAGCCAGTGGCAATCCTTGCTATCTCTGCTCACTGGGAAACGAAAGGATCAAAAGTTTTGAAAATTGAGAAGCCGAAAACGATCCATGATTTTGGAGGATTTCCGGCCCCTTTGTTTCAAGTACAGTATCCGGCACCTGGATCATTTAAGGTCGCAGACCGAGTTATGGAATTGGCCAAGCTTCATCCTGTAGAAGCTGATTCTTCTTGGGGATTAGATCACGGCACCTGGAGTGTGTTAAAGCACATGTACCCGAATGCAGACATTCCAGTTTTACAATTAAGTCTTAATCAAAACATGACTTTTGAAGACCATTTGAGTTTGGCCCGTGAACTTAAGCCACTAAGAGATGAGGGTGTACTTATTTTAGGTAGTGGAAATATCACGCATAATCTCAGACGAGTGGTGTGGGAAGAAAATGCTAAGCCTGTGGACTGGGCAGTGGAGTTTGATCTTTTAATCAAAAATGCTCTGCTAAAACGGGACACTAATGTTTTATTAGGAAAAGGGCCTGAGAATAAATCTCTTTGGAATATGGCCCATCCCTCGCTTGAGCATTATTTGCCACTCCTATACGCCTATGGTGCTTCGGATGAAAAAGAAAAAATAGCATTTCCTTTTGAGGGAATGCAAATGGGTTCACTTTCAATGCGCTCATTAATAATTGGATAATAAAAGGTGAAAATGAACAAGTTAATTTCTAGCTATGCAAAAATTTCTGAAAACAATTCTCTCTCAATGGCCTTACTTGTTTTAAGACTTATGATGGGAGTAGCGTTTGTTCTTCATGGGTGGCCAAAAATTCAAAGTCCCTTTGGCTGGATGGGTCCGGAGGCACCTGTGCCGGGAATTCTTCAGGCACTTGCAGCGTTGGCGGAATTTGGTGGAGGACTGGCGTTGATTCTTGGAATTGCCACTCCGATTGCTGCCATTGGATTAATTGGGACCATGGCCGTAGCGGTTTTATTCTTGATCAAAAGTGGTCTGCCCTTTGTTAGCAGTGGAACTCCCTCTTATGAACTAGCACTGGTTTATTTCTTTATTTCTATATTGTTTTTAGTGACGGGCTCTGGCCGCTATTCACTGGATCACCAAATCTTTGGCAAAACGAAGGCATAGACTTAAACAGATGCGTTTGATGCTTTCCATCTTTTCAGTAGCAGGGAATTGGTCACAACACTGACCGAACTCATGGCCATAGCGGCCCCTGCTACGACTGGATTCAAATATCCCAATGCTGCCAGCGGAATTCCGATCACATTATACACAAACGCCCAGAAAAGATTTTGTTTGATCTTGGCATAAGTTACGCGCGAAATCGAAATAGCATCAGGAATTAAGAGGGGATTTCCCCGCATAAGAGTAATTCCTGCCGAATGCATGGCCACATCTGTCCCTGTCGACATGGCCATCCCCACGTGGGCAGCCGCCAAAGCAGGGGCATCATTAATTCCGTCTCCCACCATCGCCATGATTTCTCCCGATGATTTAAACTTCTGAATGATTTCTAGTTTCTCATGCGGAAGTATTTCCGCTTTCACAATATCAATTCCTAGTTCGCGGGCCACAATTTCTGCACTGGCCAGGTTATCTCCCGTGAGCATCACAGTTTTAATTCCAAGATTTTTTAAGCGTGAAATTGTTTCTTTGGCAGAACTCTTAATCGTATCCCTAAAACTCACCACGCCTAAGATTTTATTCAGAGGCTGCTCAATTAAAAATGAAACTGTTTCTCCCAGGGATTCACGTTCCTTGGCTTTTAAAATGGCGGCCGAATCAGTGATATTGAATTCCGTCAGAAGGCGCTTGCTTCCAAGTAGATATTTTGTGTTATTGATTTCTGCTTCAATGCCTCGGCCGGGAAGTGCTTTGATTGAGCTTGCCGCTAAAAAAGAAACTTTCTTGTTGAGTGCTTCATTAAGCACAGCTTTCGCCAAGGGATGCTCACTGCCTTTTTGAATACTGGCCATTAAGCTCAAAACTTCATCTTCTGTTTTCTCAAATGCAGAGATTTGAGCTACTGAAGGTTTGCCTTCAGTGAGGGTTCCGGTTTTATCAAAAGCGATCATGGTGATGGAATGAGTAATTTCTAGTGCCTCAGCATCTTTAATCAAGATGCCGGCCTTTGCCGCCACACCGGTTCCCACCATGATAGATGTGGGAGTCGCCAGCCCTAAGGCACAAGGGCACGCGATGACCAGAACTGCGACACCGTGAATGATGGCAACTTCCCAGTTGCCAAAAACTAGACCCGTTAAGGTAATTGTGAGTAGAGCAATCACTAAAACAGTAGGAACAAAATAAGCACTGACTTTATCGACTAGTCTTTGAATAGGGGCCTTCACTGCCTGAGCGTCTTCTACCATCCTGATAATTCTTGCGAGGACTGTTTCTGCTCCCAGAGCTGTGACTTGCACCTGGATCAAACCATCGCCGTTAATGGAGCCGCCTACGACTAGATTATTTTCGTGCTTTTCAATTGGTAAACTCTCGCCCGTGATTAAAGATTCATCAACCTGGGTGCTGCCTTTGGTAATCATTCCATCCACCGGGATTCTTTCACCCGGCCTGATGATCACACAATCTGAAATCTCTAGGGATTCAATCGCTATTTCACTTTCACGTTCATTTCGAAGGACTCTCGCCGTTAGAGGCCTGAGTGCTTGGAGGGCCTTGATGGCCGAAGTTGTTTGCTGCTTGGCCTTGGACTCTAGATATTTTCCTAACAAAACTAAAGTGATCACCACCGCCGAGCCTTCAAAGTAGAGATGCATTTCACCCTTCATCATCACGTAAAGGCTGAGACCATAGGCCGCACTTGTTCCAATCGCAACCAGAAGCTCCATGTTGCCAGATTTCGCCTTAATCGCTCCCCAGGCGGATTGATAGAAGCGGGCACCTATGAAGAATTGAATGGGTGTGGCCAGTGCTAGTTGGATCCAAGGGGAAAGCATTAGGTGGAGCCCAAATACTTCGAGCATCATTGGAATCGTAAGAGGTAAGGTCAGTAGAGCAGAGATCAATATAAGAATTTTTTCTTTTTTTAAAGAGACAGGTTTTTGAGGAGCTGAGCTTAGCCGCGCCTTATAGCCGGCTTTGGTGATGAGATCAATGATTTGTTGGACATTTAATTTAGAGTCTTCAAATGAAACACTGGCCTTTTCTGTTGCAAGGTTCACTGAAGCGGAGAGAATCCCTGAATCTTTTTGAAGTGCTTTTTCAATTCGATTTACGCACGAGGCGCAGTGAATTCCCTCTACATCAAAACTGATTTTTTTTTGCATATATAGTCCTCATGACTTTTATACATCACAAAATCAGATAAGGAACGCCTCGACTAGAAAGCACTTCTTTTTTTAGTAAAAGGAATGAATTCCCCAACCTTTTTGATGCCTTTGAACCACGAATAGGGAACTCCCGCTTCAAGATAACAATGGGCGGGAATCAAATGTTCAATCGAGGCATGGAATTCAGGAAGTTTCGACCAATGCAAACCATGTTTAACGTGATGAGCAGTATGGTAGCCAAGATTTCCTGTCATCATGTTGTAGAATGGATCAAGAATATTGCGGCTGCCTTCAAATTCATTTTTTGTATCAAGATTTGAATGGTGAGCATAAGTGGCCCATGACGTAAGCGTCAGTCCCACAATCATAGGAAGTAAAAAGAGAAAAAGAGCGTTAAACCAATTATGCCAAAAAAGCAGGGCCAGGGTCGCTCCAATGAGCATCATCATTAAGATAAAATCTTTGAGGTGTCCTTTGTGGTTCATTCCTACTTTGGCAATGCGGAAAAAACTAGTTCCGGCCACTTCAAACGTATAACCAAGCTCAGACTTCGTAGAGCCATCAGTGTTCATCCAACGAGACTCATCGAGTTCTTGGTTAAGATAATTTTTGTGATGACCAAGCACGTGATGAAGAAACCATCCCTTAGTTGTAATGCCAGTTTGAAAACCATACATGAATTCAAGCAAGCGGTTCAAGATTGTTGACCTGAAAGTCAGGTAGTGTTGGTGGTGATGATTCCAAGCGCAGACATTCCCCTTGGGCCAAATACTAAGAAGAAACCACGTTACAACAAACCATGGATTATCAATCGTGAAATATATCGTAACGTCTGTCAGAAAGAAGAGCGCCATAATCGTTACGGGAAGCTGATCCGCTTTTTGGCGAAATATTGACATAGGAGTTCCTAAGTAGAAAAAAAATAGTGCCAAATTTTAACGCATAAGAACTCCAAATGGCAAACGCTATGCAGGATTAATTCTCACTAAACCACCTTCTGACTGTTTCCTCTCCAAGGGTGTCATAACAGTAATTTAGGAAGCGATTGAGGTTTTTTTCAAACTCTTCTTCGTCCTGAGAAAGGTTTGGGACAATATCCGGCAGATGGTGAATGTATTGGTTAAAATATTTAGAACAAAAATCTGCATAGTCTTGGGTGTATAAAAGAAATACGTGCCACATTTGATCAATCGCTTTCATCGCTTTCATCTCTTCGTCCATAATGAAAAGAAAATCAAAACCCTCGTGAAGAGGGTTTTGATGGCGATCCATCTCGTGTTTTTCAGTTGCCCAAAAAAAACGCAGCAAATCTTTGAAAATAATTTCTGCCTGGTGAGCATTCTGGGGAAATTCTCGCTGGAAGCGATTGATGACCGCAGGATGCTCATAACTAAGAAGTTGGTTCAAAGATGTTTGCATACAACTACCTGATCCAAGCACAGCATTTGGGTCTGCAGCCTTGGGCCCTACGTTTAGTCAGAATTTTTTCAATTAGATCATTTTTCATCGCTTTCTCCTTGTTTAGCTTGGAGTGAGATTAGCGAAAGGCCTTGGCTAGATAAAATTGATTGTTGCTATAGCTATGATAAGCAGAACTTATGCTGGGACTATAGATGATTGGTTCTGTCGGGTAACTGCGGAGGAGAGTAATTAACATTTATTGGGTCTTTCTCCGATTAGCCACTATGGGTTTGCGTATTAGCACAAATATTCCCTCACTCCAGTCGCAGACGTCACTTAGTAAAGTGACGCGAGAAACTGCGGACAGTTCTGCCAAATTAAGTTCAGGAAAAAGAATTCTTAAAGCAGCTGACGATGCTGCTGGATTGGCGATTTCTGAAAAACTGAATGCAGAAATTCGCTCCTCTAAACAGGCCAATCGAAACGCCAATGATGGTTTGTCTCTCGTTCAGGTAGCTGAGGGGGGATTAACTGAATCCTCAAATATTCTGATTCGCATGCGCGAGCTTGGTATGCAGGCCGCCTCAGATTCTCTGTCAGATTCGGACCGTTCAAAATCCAATCTTGAATATAATCAGTTGAAAGATGAACTCGAAAGAATTTCTCAATCGACAGAATTTAACGGAAGAAAACTTTTAAACGGCTCCGGCTCTCAGCTCGATTTTCATGTGGGTGTGGGAGATCATAGTTCAGATGATCAAATTAGCTATAACTCTCAAAGCATTAATTCTGGCGTTCAGTCTTTGGGTGTATCTTCCTTGAGTCTTCATTCTAAGTTAAGTGCTCAAGAGGGTCTGGCAAATATTGATAGTGCTATTAACAAGGTCTCGTCCCATAAAGCAACTTTGGGATCTATTCAGAATCGACTGATTACGAGTTCAAATAATTTATCGGTTTATCATGAGAATATGAGTGCTGCTAATAATCGTATTCGTGATTTAGATTATGCAGAAGAATCTGCGACCCAGGCCCGTAACTCAATATTGGGTGATGCCAACACTGCAGTCATGGCCCAGGCAAACACATCAGGTCAAATTGCGCTTAAACTCGTGAACTAACCTTTCTTCTTACCTTGTAATTTTATCGCCACACCCACATCGAATCGATTCTGCTGACCAAGTGAAGCTCTTGTGTACCAGTTGATATTTCCTTGATGATCTAATTTCCCCCCAAGCTGAATTGTCGTTCTTGGGCCATAGGTATAAAAACCAGACAGAGTAGGTGAGCGATCAGGAATATTGGCATTTACGTTTGAAAAATAGAGTTTCATATTTAAACGTTGGTCGTACTTGTCAGTAATGGTTTTTAAAACATCCACATCTGCACCCAATTCATAGCTCATGGCATTTCTTTGAACATCATAAAGACCATCAGCAAAAAGCTTAAACATTTTATCGCCTACAATTTTTAAATCGAGTTTGAGGTCCTCTCGCACATAAGCATCCCCGTTATAAACTTCCACAGCGGTTTGAGTCACAAGGCTTGAAAAGAACTTATGATCGACTTCAATTTCAATGAAGTTTCCTTTGAATTGACGATTAAAAGCATTCGGAGTTTTAAAATCCCCAAGACTTCCTGCCACAACTTTGAAGTCACCAATTTGGGTGTTGGCCTTAACACGGACGCCGTCCATCCATCCTGATGGGGCCAATCCATTACTTCCAACAGTTGGCTCAGGTGATAGGGCACCCGCTTCGGCAGTTATTTTGCCCATCACTTTTCGAAGATAGAGATTTCTGAAGGCAAGGTTGACATCATCTGTCTGACCATTTGAAGTTGAGAGTGTAGACCAATCATTATTAAAAGCACTTCCAGTACTTGCAAGCCCCACTATCTCAACCATTCCGGCCGCATCAATGACAAAGCCCATACGGATTCTGCCTTGAAGGCGTGTGATGTCTTTAGACGGGAGTTGATCACCTCTTGAATCAAGCAGAATACTGTAATCCTTTACCTGTGCCATGGCACTGAAAGAGAAGACGAGCGCGCTTAAAAGTAGTAGTGATTTCATTTGGACTCCCTGTTTTTTCTAATTCTAAGGGAGTGAGATTCTAGGGGATGAAAAATGCCACTAAGTTGGTATAAATTACACAGTGTCAGACATACTTAGTGACATTTCATATTGGATTCAATTTTTCAGATAGGTTTGTTCGCCCAATCCTGTTTGGCCTGGTTCATGGTCTTGGCCACAAGGTCATCTAATTTCTCAGACTTATTCAGTAGTTCGATACCTTTAAGGAGCCAATCCGCTAATTCAGGGGCAATTAAGCTATAAAAAACTCTTCTGCCATCTTTGCGCTCTTTGAGTAAATGGTGGCTTTTAAGAATGGCCAGGTGCTGGGAAACACTGGACTGGGGCATCGCTATGATTTTTTGTAATGAACTCACGTCAAGTTCACCTGCGCGCAGCTCTTGAATGATCTGAATTCGGGCAGAGTGGGCCAAAGGGTGAATAAATTTGGCCAATTCCTCAGCTGCTAATTTTTTGTACATAAAATACCTGTGTTCGATAATTAAATAAAAGAGGGAGAACTTCTATTCAAACAGCAGGGGGAGGGATATCGAAGAGAAAAAAAAGTAATGGGATTTTAAAAAGAGAAAAGGAATTAAGGTTCGTTTGATTGGATTGTAATTCAGCTATGAGGACAGGAGTATTTGCCTTATGGGTTAGTTTTGAAATTTGTAAGTTTTCTGTCTCTTCGGATTCTAAGGCGTCGATCACCATCGAGGGAAGTGTCGAGAGATTGGAAAAGGTTTTTTTTAATGAAACCGTTTGAATGCGAGGGCTTGTATTTATCGTTGAATACAAAAAGAATGAAATCAAAAAAATGACTAAAAAGTTGGTGCCTGAATGGATATGTTGCAAAGACTTATTCATAAAGATTGTATGATCATATCTGAATTCCAATTCATGATCTATGTGTTTGTTCGCTTGTGAATCTTTTCTCTAGTTATTAATTTTTTTTAATAGTTATTAA
>CANFNN010000051.1 GCA_947448095.1 Bacteriovoracaceae bacterium
AAAGTCTGAGGGCGATCAATCAGTTATCCGCTATTTGACTTGGGTTATACCTTCGGTTGGATTTGTGGGAACGGTTATTGGTATTTCCCAGGCGCTAATTGTCGCTAATACCGGGGATATGGAAAAAATCACAATGTTATTGGGAGTGGCCTTCGATACAACACTTGTAGCGTTAGTGCTTTCCATCATCATTATGTGGTTTGTGCATCAGTTGCAGCAGGAGACAGATCGGTTTCATTCTGATCTTAAAGAATTTGTGATTGATAATTTGATTAATAAGATTGAAACCGAATGAGAAAGCGCCGACAGATTGAATTATTTTCGATCTCATTTTTAGATCTCCTGAGTGGGGCCCTAGGGGCTGTTATTATTTTGTATGTCGCAATACCAAAAAATAAACCTGTAGAGATTCCTAAAAAAGATGCGTCCCAAGAAGTTATTGCCCAATCTTTAAAAGAATCGAATAAAGAAATGGCCCGGCTCAAAGCTCAACTGGCAGAAGTCACTGAGAAGCTTGCCATGGTTGAGTCGTCTAAGCCTAAGGGCGAAACGGGTGGGAAAAATGTCGATATTGGATTTAAGTTTAAAGGCAAAGAAATTCTTTTTATCATCGATACATCTTATTCCATGATTGAAGAGGACCGTATGGGACAAGTCAAAGCGGGAATGAAAATGCTCATAACTTCTTTGGCTCCAGATTATAAGCTTGAAGTGATTCGTTATCCATTCACGGATAGAGCACCTTTTAAAACTCTCTGGGGAGTCGCCAGAGAGAATACATCGATTAATCAGATGGATATTTTTGATTTTATTTATACGCTAAGACCATTCGGTGGAACACCTACGAGAGATGCTTTATTATTTGCTTTAAAAAACTACAATGAACTCTCGGATATTGTCCTTTTAACAGATGGGGCGCCGACTTTTCATAATTCGAATAAAAAAGATGACGTCTATGATATTCTGCGGGCAGTAAGAGAGGAAAATGGCAAAAAAGTACAAATAAATTGTATCGGTGTAGGCTCAGAGATGACTAAAGATAAAACAAGTGACCGTTACAAGTTTTTAAGTGCTCTTGCTAACGAAAGTGGTGGCTTCTTCGTTGGGTTCTAGAATTCATGACCACCTCCAAGAGAAAATAGAACTAAGTCGTTACCAATAAATTTGCTGAATTCTGTTTGAACAAACCATTTCTCAAACGGCCAGCGCGAATAAAGTGATGCCATTGCCATGAGTGAATCAGGTTCGGTAAGAGTTGAGCCTCTGGGTAAGGTTAAGGACTGATTAACATACATGACCGGTATTTTAAAACCAATTTCGGCCCTTACCGATGAGACAAATCGACCTATTCCAAGAGACATTTTTGCTCCGTAAGCCGAGATATCTGATTGATCATAAGTAATGGTATTTTTGACTGCTCCCGCATTTCCTGAAGCATAAATAAAGCAACCATCTACAAATGTTCTGTAAGTGACATGGTCAAAACCTAAGGCTCCACCAGCACAGATCCCTTGATTCGTTATGATGAGTGGGCTCTTGGCCGTAGCGGTTTTAATTGATCCTGCTTGCTGCCAAGTGAGGTAATCGAGAGTCACTTGCTTAGATATTTTAGCAGGTTCAACTTTGATTTCTTGCTCCACATGGTCTACGTGGACAGAGGTCGCAGACCACACCTGTGAAGCTAAAAGAAAGAGAGCAAAATAAAGTGTTATAGCCATATATGTGTCTGTAGTAAGTACACCCATGAATCTCTCACGGATGTGTTTGATATAAAGTTTCTTGTGTCATAAATATCTGCACGAAGCTCCAGCCGCTGGATTGGAAAGTATTGCAGACCCGGACCCCATCTTAAGATGTAATCTTTTTGACTGATGTCATTTTTTAAATATTCTATGTTCGTTAGGACATACAGACCCCTAAAAGGCCGGATGTAGGTTTGAAGTAAACCATAACGAGCAGTAGTGTTTGATAATTGATCAGGAGATTTTTCTGTCTGGCCAATCTCTGCCAACAGAGAAGAGCCTTCTTTAAGGTTAAATCTTCCATGTACTGAGTAAGAAGTAAGTTTTAAGTAATCATTTTTGGAAGCAAGAAATGAAGCCCCCAGTCGGTGTTTACCAAATATGTTTCTTTCAATCATGGTGCTTCCACCCTTCATGCGGTAACTAGCATCTTGATTGTAGTTTCCTAAAAACAAATGGGTTCCACCTTCCCATTCTCCAAATATGTAGTGCCCGGCCACGCCGTAGGTTTGATCATTTTGTGCGATCCGTGGAAGCTCTCTGCTAAAGGCAATGTGTTCAACGACCCTTATGCCATAAACTTTATCCATGAGACCGGCATAGACTCCGAAATTTTTGTTAAAACGGTAACCGGCGTAGAGATTTCGACTTCTATATTTCTGATCGCTTTCACCTTCATCGAGAACTGCTGGTAAAGGAACTTTCCCATAATCAGCAGCAAAGATGAATTTATCATTTTCACCAAACTTCATGGCAAGTCTGGCATCAAATTGCATGGGGATCCATTGTTTTTGTTCATTACTGCCAGAGCCTGGATTCGAGACAACGGTAAACCCGCGATAGTTTACTTGCGTTCGGATCCATTTTTGTGTGGGCTTTCGGAAAAGAAATCCTGAAGTATAAGCAATCTTCTCCTCATCCCAGGTTTTGGGATAAAAAGTTCGTGCTGATATGGCAGTCGCAGATACAGCGCGGCCGTAATCAGTTAGCTGACCATTCCCAAAAGGATTGAAATGGCAGTTGATACATGAGGGATATCCGTGGCCAATAAAATTGGCATACCCCCATGAGAGTTTAGTAAAAAGTAACAGCAAAATAATAATCGGCATCTTCATACGGTCCATTTTGTTTTTGGTCCGTGCGAAGAATTACCGATTAAATTTTAGTTGTACAGACGCTACTCAAGAAGAACACTGTGCTAGCGGTTTGCAAAATCCGTTATGTATTGCAATACCATGGCCTGTAAATTAGTAGGCACACTTGATCCACCTTGGGGCATGGATCCGTTTCTAATAGTCGTATAAAATAAGCTGCTTGAAGGGGATGTCGTGTTCATCCACTTGGCCAGACTCGCCTCGCTACCCACGCTGTGGCAATTTAAACAACGATAGGGTGTCAAAATGGTGGATTTAATTAAAGCATAAGATATTCCAGTGGTTGTTGTTCCACCGGTTGTTGTTCCGCCGGTTGTTGTTCCGCCGGTTGTTGTTCCGCCAGTTGTTGTTCCGCCAGTTGTGGTTCCGCCAGTTGTGGTTGGAGCCATTTGAGTAATATAATTTCGAATTAATTCAAGAGAAAGAGTGCTTAGTGGTTTTTGATTTTGTGGCATGGATCCACTTTCTACTGTCGTAAAAAATAAACTGGTATCAGGATTTCCTGGAGTAATCCATTTTTTTAAATTTGCCTCCGTTCCCACAGTACTGTGACAACTAAGACAGTAGGGAGTCAGAATTTGGGACTTAATTTGAGAAAAGGCGACTTTCTCATTTGGGTTCAAGGGAAGGTTAGATGAATCATTAACTTTGAAGTCAAGACTTGAGGTCTTGTTTCCACAGTGAGTTAAGAGAATCATCGACATGAGTGCAAAAAGAAGATTGTATTTTTTCATAGGCCTCATGCTAATCGCTAATCAAGATTTGGCGCAATAGAAAAGGAATTGACCAATTTTCTTTTAGAAATAAAACAAAAGGTTACGTTTCTGATGGGATTGCTTTACTCAGGTGAGTTTGCACTTCAAAAAGAACTCCTATAGATTCATGGACTACACAAATCCCTAACAAAGGAAAAGTATGAAATTTTTATTTCTATTTGTTCTCGCTTCATTTTCTGTTCTTGCGGAGAGTAAGCTCGTCGTCAATGTGGAATTAAACCCTGCAGGATCTTTTCAGGCCACGAGTGAGAATCTTCGTGGAGAACTAATCAAAAAGAATGGTGTTTTTACGGCCAAAAACATCAGCGTCAATGTCGAGTCTCTGAAAACGGGAATCGATTTACGTGATGAGCATTTTTGGAAGCACATGAATTCATCAAAATATAATCAAGCTGTCATCAGCGATTTAAAAGGTGAAAATGGAAAGGCCACAGCACAGCTTGAAGTCGCAGGAGTCAAGAGAACGATTCAAATAAGCTACCAAGAAGAGGGGAGTAATATTGTGGGAAAATTTACCGTTAATGCCCATGATTTCAAACTTCCTCAGGCAGAATATCTTGGAATCGGAGTTGAAGATAAAGTCGTGAGTGAGGTGACTATGCCGTTTAAACAAATCTAAAAATAATTTTATTGAGGTACTGTAGTGGTACCTCAATGACTAACTAGAGTTCACTCCATTGATTCGATTTCCACACAATCCTTTTCCTGTTCAATCCTTCAGCTTTTTCAGTCCTCACGGACAAACTTAGTATTGGTGTCGATTTCGCCCAACTAATTTCAATCAGACCATAGTTATGTTCGAAGACCGTATTAGGGTATTGGCCTCTAAGATATGGGCGCAGCAGGGGGGAAATATTGTGAGTCATTCCACTCGACAAGAATTCCATTTCTCCTTCTTTCCCAAAGATGCTGGCAAAGTGTCTGTCGCCAGTGAGATAAAGATAGGGACGCTTAGAATCTTTCAGGATCTTTTGAAGATGCTTCTTTTCATCTGGGTAATCTGACCATTCTTCTGAATGGAAAGTGGCTTCAGTTAGAACAGAAATTCCCGAAACAATGAAATGAAGGGAAGCCTTAGAGTTCATTATTTCCTTTTCCAGCCAATCCCACTGGGCTTTGCCTAGGATGATTTTCTTTTTTGAGTCTAGAAAATATCTGTTATCTAAAAGGATAATTTTGATTTTTTTACCTAATTCGCCAAATTCATAACTGGTATAAAGGCCTTCTTGCTTTCTTCTTAATGAATGGATGGGTTCTTCCAAAAAATCAAGAGCATACTGTTGGCTTAGCTTCTTGTCTGGATAATCTCCGCCACCATTGTTTTTCCCAAAATCATGATCATCCCATATGCCAACGATAGGAGTCTGTGACTTAAAGAGTTTATACTCTTCAACTTGATTTTGAACTTGATAGGCCGCAAGGATTTCACCAATACCTTTACCATCGGCATAGATGCTATCGCCGCCCCAAATAAATAGATCGGGAGACTGACTAATGAGGTCCTGCCAAAGGGGCTGCTTTTTGTAGTGCTTGTTGCAAGAGCCGAAAGCAAGGGTTCTTATATTACGAATCGCCCTCAATTTTTTTGAGTTTGTATTCATTGATTGAGAGTAAGACAATTGAGTGGCAAAAATGATGATTAGTAAGAAGATTTTATTCATGCCGTAGGTGATACTAAAGGATATAACTCCGTGCAAGTAAATAGCAATTTTAGGGTCGTTTTAATACGATCATTGGATATTACGGGCTGGAATTAGGGTAAGTTTATGTTTCTTTAAAATAGCTTCGATCGCCTTAAATTTGAGGTAGACCTGTGTATTGATCCATGGGTAGACCTTGTCGGTATTAATAAAATCTTTTAGAACTTTATTGGCTTCCTTTTTATTCACTAATTGGATCATGGTCTTATATTCAAGAAAGCAAATAATCGTTTCCACATAGGCGGAGTTTACGTCACTACCTAATTCTTCTTTAGGCAGAGCAGGAAGAATGCCTTTGATTTCCTCGGTTGCTGTTTGTAATTCCTTCGCCTTAATGATTGACCACCAGTGAAGTTGCTCATGAAGAAAAGCTGCCAGAAGTTTATTAGGTTGTTCAGCGTAACGAGTGCTGAGAGTAAGTACGGGATGTGAATGAGGGGTGACATGTGATTGTATTTGTATATCCAATGTCCAGAGAAAGGGTTTGAGGTCATAAATTTGTAGAAGATGTTCTAAGTTTTGTCTTGTGAGTGCAGTCCATTTGTTTGGACCGACCTCTGTCATTCTTAGCATAGGTGCGGTAACTAACGGAGCTTGAGGTTGACTAGTGCAGCCACTCATTAATAAGACAAATAAACAAATCAGCATCTTCATCACTCTATGGTCTGGTAAGATGGGAAAATAAACAATCAGAAAGAAAATAGCACTAAAGAATCAGCCAATGGGAAAAGTCGGGTATTTATCTTTCCCAGCGTAAAATGGTATTTTTTTGTATAGTTATCTTGATTCAATCTCATTCAGGGGGTCCTATGAAAAAATCGCTTTTCGTTCTTTTGCTATTGCTCAATGCTTGCTCCCAGTTATCGACCCCCAAAGAATCTAAGCTCGTTGCGGTAATCATTTCTGAAAAACAAATTTCTGAATGTCATCAATATCAAAAGACTGTACTAGATGCAGCTTACACTCAGACGAAGGGATCACAAAATTCAGATCTTTTCTTTGTTCATGACATAGATACCGCACGTGAAATTTTGGGTGAATTTAATCTCTCGAAAGGTTTAACTGAGCCGAAAGCACAAATTGTTCAAAATATTCTGCATCGTTGTGATCCTCAATTACTGATTGCTTTTGATGACCAAAACAAGCTTTTGGGGAAATGCAATCTTATGTTCTCCGAATTAAACTTTTTTCAAGCTCTCGCGCTAGGGCTCAGGAAATATTCTTGGCCTGTCGATTTAAAACTGGAAGGAAAAAAGATCGCTTTGGATTATGTGAAATATTTTTCAGAAGGTCACTTTTCCCTTTTGGATAGACTTGTTGCGCTCAGTGTTTTGGATGAATTAAGCGTGAACCGCATTGTTAACGAGGACCTGCATAATGAAATTAAAAGTCTTATGAATGATTCTAGAGTTTATGTTGCAAGACTTGAAAGCCAATCAATGACAAATCAACCGCGCACCTGCGAAAGTCTGGGTATTACACGTAAAGAATTAGATTATTCACAAATTGTTTCGGTCAAGATGAGAAATCTTTTGAAGCGCATCTAACGCGTTTCATTTTCGCATTGTGATTTTCATTTGACCGATTAATCCGATATCAAGATGAGGTTCCTCTTAATCAGGAGCCTCTAAATGAAAATCCTAACTATCATTTGCTTTTTTTTCTCCTTGCATTTATTCGCCCAGGAGCAAGAATATCAACTTAAAGGTTCCATAGGAACTCACGATCCATTTACTTTGAAGTGGACTGAGAAAGAGGGGAAGGCCTTGGGAACGTTTAGTGACAATTTGTATGCTGAGTCAGCCGTTGCAAGAGGCATATCTGGGAATTTAGGCCGCTTGTTCATCGTCACTTTTCCTGAAGAAGTAAATGGAGTCAGGACGATCACTTTCCTGGGCTCAGACCTTAAAGGTGACAAGGGCTCAGCGCTAATACCTGTCACTATTGTATTAAGAGATGATACTGGAAGGCCAATAAGCACCTCCATCATTGAAGCCAATTTAACTGGTATGAAAGAGATTCAAATCGCTCAAAGACAGGAAGAAAAGTGTCATGATGGTTTTGGAGCACTGGCCGGGTATTGTGGGGTTTATAGTGGAATGCTTGTAGAAGAGGCCGATTCAAAAAATAAGTGCAATCTTCTTAATTTAACTAATTCACGTTTCGTTCTGGATGAAAATGCTGAGGTAGGTTTATCTCTCGGCGAAATTAGCGGCATAATGAACCCACCTATTCACCGCATAGGTAGAGTCTTCACGGATACGGACTCCACTTCTGTTGATGTTTTAAGCCGCAGTTGCAAGCCTTTACCGAGGACTAATTTCAAGGGTGACGATTGTAAGCGGCTTCATCTCTATGGAGATTTTAGTTCGACAGAGAAAATTAAGCATTTCGCGGCAAAATATACGATCACGGATGAAAAAACAAATGAGTTTTGTCGCTATAGTCTTTCCATGGATCAAGCTATTTGACCTTTCCAAGCAGAGTGAGAAAGTTTTGTGACAGCTCTTTGACTTTAACTCGTTCATTTGAATAGAAATGGGCTACGTCTTCACAGGTCACTTCTTTTTTTCCAAGCTTTTTCATTTGTTTGTTAAGTTCTTTAAAAGCTTTCTCACCCTCTGCGCGGAAAAGAAGAGTGTCATTATAAAGGGTCTCACTCACATATCCTTCCTGAGTCAAGCGCATCAGTAAATCATTGGCGAATAAAACGTCCATTAATGATGATTCACTTCTTCCAATATAATCAAGGTAGCTTAGAGTGATCGTTCTCGCCTTTAAGATTGTTTCTTTTTTCCAACCATATTGGTTCATTCCGTAAATTAGGCCACGGAAAAATTTGAACGCTGGCATAAGCGTGTCGCATTGAACGTATTTTGGGTGACGTTTAATAACACATGCATTGATGATGGCTTCATTTTCAAGTTGATTCTCATGCAGGGTAAACTTTGAGACATCAAAATGCTCCATATAAGATATGGCCTTGGCTTCATTTCGAAGGAAAAAATACAGTTCATCATCTAATTCTGCTTCTTCCGTTTCTGTAATCGGATTCTCTAGAACCTGAGTTCGGTGCTTGATGCAGGCCTTATGCTTAGCTGAATGATTTTGGTTAAGCTTTAAATACTCATCCGGAGAAACAGTCGGTCCCTTTTTTGAAGAGCAACTAAAAAGTACGAACATAAAAATCAGAATTGGTTTCATGATTTAACGGTATATTAGATTTTACCATATTGGTAGACATTGAAGCGAAGGCAATGGGGAGGGGTGTTATTTTGATGTATGGAGAAAAAAATGGTGCGAGGTACAGGATTTGAACCTGTGACAGCTTGGATGTCGACCAAGAACTCTACCACTGAGCTAACCTCGCAATGTTGAATATGTTAAAAAGAAATCTACGCAATGTCACCATTCTTTATCGATATTCGCCATGACTTTGAGCAGAAAAAGGTTTAAATTTTCAATCCTATGGCCTTGCGATTATCCCGAAGATTCGGCCCCTGGGTCGGGCACCACGCTCTTGAATTTAAATGGTTCTATTCTGGAGCCTTTCTTTGCCTGTTGTTCTTGCAATTAATGCAAGCAGAATTACCCGGCAGAATTCGAAAACTGACACTTCTCATGACTGACGGAAGCCTTGCTCATGCCTCCGTTTGGGTTTTTGTTGGGCTGGCAGCTGGAATCTTGGTTTTCAGAACCTTGTCTCGCTTACTTTTTTTCTACCCCGCCAGAGTTCAGCAGAAAACGTTACGAATGGAGCTTCTCAATCTCCTCGAAAATGCCCCACCTGATCGCTACCAAGCTAAAAGCCAAGGCCAACTTTTTCAGGTTCTTTTTGACGACATTAATAATCTTCGGGCCTTTATTGGGTTTGGACTGCTGCAGATTGGGAATTTAATCATCGCTGCGTGGGTCCTAATTCCCAAATTGAATCAGACTGATGGTTATTTGTGGCCTGCCTTTATTCCTCTCTTCTCAAGCGTCTTTTTATTTTCTGTGATGACCATGATTAATCAGAAAATTTTTAAAAAGATGATGGATAAAAAAGGCGAAGTTCAGCAGTTTATTATTGAGGCCTATGAGGCCAAACAGACAATTAAGAATTATCACCGAGAAGAGCGATTTATTCAGGGATTTGTTAAAGTTTCAGGCGAAGAGCTGGCCTTGTTTTACAAATCAGCGATCGGTTTTGCCTTTACAGGTCCCTATGTCAAATTAGGCTTAGGAGCCTCACTTCTGTGGGGCGGATTGTTGATTAAGGCCAAGGGCGGGGGTCCTTCTGATTTAGTCTTTTTTTCTGGATTCCTTTATCTCTTTTTAGAACCCGTCATGTTTCTTTCTTGGGTCGCGGTGGTTGTTTCTCAGGGATTTGCAGCCTGGAGAAGAGTAAAAGAACTTTATTTTTTGCTGGATCATCCTACTGAAAGCGAAAAAGAACTGAGCCTTTCTGCTCCCATCATTTCAGATTCCCTAATGAAACTTAAGCTTAAGTACTGGGATCATGAACTAAATCTGGATATCACCACTCGCAAATGGACTGCTTTTATTGGTGAGACTGGAAGTGGCAAAAGTTATTTGCTCACGCGAATTGCCACAAGTTTTATCCTCAATGGTCACAAAGTTTCGATGGTTCAGCAGGAGCCTTATCTTTTTAATGACACGATCGCGGGAAATATATTCCTTGGGCGAGAAGTGACAGCCGCCGAAGAACTTGCTGCCAAAGAATTAATAGTGTTGTTCCAACTTGATAGCCTTGCCAATAATCTCGATGAAGTCTTGAAATTGGAAGTAGGGGAGAACGGAAAACGCCTCTCAGGCGGTCAGCTAAAACGGGTCGCCTTAATTCGGTCCCTGCTTTCTGGAACAGATGTGATCATCTGGGACGATCCTTTTTCATCTGTCGATATTATCCTCGAGAAAAAAATTGTGAAATTGATAAAAGAAAATACCAAATGGAAAGACTGCACTTTCATTCTTTCCTCTCACCGATTAACAACGGTGAGACTTTGTGATGATATTATTTACGTTGAGCGTGACTCAGGAATTAAAACCCAAGCTCCACTTTCGGAAGCCTTGAAGGATATAAATGTCTGTCAGTTCTTTAAAGAACAATTACTGGAAACACCTCTGGCTTAGGTCTGAGTTGGCGCTAGTCATTTTTATAGTCATTAACCTTTTGATCTCTGCGGTCACTGGCTATCTCACGCCCAGATTGATCACCGACTTTTATCAATCTTTAAATGACGATAAAGCATTTGATCAGCACTTTATGTGGCTGGTTTGTTTATTCGTGGGCGAATATATCAATCGCTTCCTTTTTCAATTAAGTTCTCATCGCTATATTCAACTGCTCTTAATTGATATTAGAAAACGAAGTTTTTCTCTCTGGCTGAAAGCCCCGTTTAAACATAAAGGGCATCAAAAACATGATGAATATCCGCTCGGCGAAGTTTTAGCGAGGTTGATGAATGATACGGATGCCGTACGAGAAGTTGTTGGTTCTGGGAGTCTCGGGATTTTTATTGATATTATTTTTATTTTTTCGTGCTTGATCAGTTTTCTTCAACTCAATTCGACTACTGGGCTGAGTTTGTTTGTGGCCGAAGTCCTGGCGTGTCTTCTTCTCATTAAGGGAAGTAAGGCCATGGGAACAATTTTCATGGAAGTCAGACGAATGACGGGTCTCATGGCCCGAGTCGTGACTGATCTGACCTCGGGATTAAAGGAACTTTTTTATTCTCCTAATCCAAGCTATGCCTCCAAGCGTGGAGAAAAAATCTTTGAAGAGTTTCTTGATAAGCAGTTACACGCCAACATTTGGGATGCTGGTTACTATTCGGCGGCTGAGTCTCTTTATCCGATTCTTGTTGCCCTAGTGATGATTATTGTCCCCTATGCGCAAATTGTAGAAGTGGCGATCCTCGCAGCTCTGATTGATTTGATCCAGAAATCAATCAGTCCCATTAAGGAAGTGGCCTCTAAAATTTCGGTGATTCAAAGAGCTGGCACTGGGCTTACTCGTCTTTCTGAATTTAATGAAAGCTTTTCTCAGGACCTTCAAGAGAGACAAGATTTTACTCATCTCAACGTAAAGAAAATGAATTTTACCCTCAATCACTTTCAGTATGAGCAAGGCTTTGAACTCAAAGATATTTCTTTTGAATTAAAACAAGGAGAGATCTTAGGTATTTTGGGTGAGTCGGGATGTGGAAAATCCACTTTATTAAAACTTCTTTCGGGTCAGTATCAGACGTTCAATGGTCAAATCGATATTGATGGTGAAGTCATTTCTCCTAGTACTGAAAAAGACCTCAGAAACTTTTCATCCTATGTCAGTCTAATTTCTCAAGATTCTCACGTCTTTACTGAGACATTGAAATTTAACATCACTCTTGGTTATGACTATGGGTTTGATGATTTCTGGTTGCTCGCCAAAAAAAATATTCCTTATCTCGAAAGATGGGGGATTAATCCTGAAGACGGAATCGATCCCAAGTTATTTTCGATGGGTCAAAAACAGCTTCTCTCAGGGCTGAGGGCGCTCTTTTTAAATAAACCTATTATCCTTATGGACGAAATCTCAAGTGGTCTAGATTCTGAATTGGAAGCTGCCTTGCGAGATCTGATTAAATTTTTTCAATCGCGTTCAATTACTATTATTGTGACCCACCGATTGGAGACGATTCTTAAATCCAACTCACTGCTTCTGCTAGATAATGGCCGCTTATTGGTTCAGGGTAGTCATGCTGAACTCAAGGGTCATCCCAAATTCCAAGAATTTCTCTCTCATTTATAGTGGACTAATTCTCTTTGTTTTTATTCTTAATTTCTTGCGCTAGACTAGCCTCAGTTTTTTAAACAGGAGAAGGTCTTATGAAAGCTGCTAAAAGCTTGTTTTTGTTATTGATAGTTATTTCTGTCGCTGCTTGCTCACAAGGCAATAGCAAGCCTAGTTACTTATTCAAGCAAGCACCTAAAGAGGGAATTGCCGCAAAAGCTGGAGACATAGAAGTTTCTAATGCTGAATTAATGGATGGAATTGAATCGGAAGTTTTTGAGCATGAATCAAAAGCTTTTGAAGTAAAATTCAATAAATTGCGCGCTATTTTGCTTGAGAAATTGGTTCAAAAAGACCCCCGTAACAAAGGTCTTTCTAATGATGAATTCTTAAGTAAGTATATTGCTAAAGACGTAAAGGTTTCTGAAAAAGAAATTAATGCATTCATTAAAGATCAGAATATCCCAGCTGAGCATATCAATCCTCAGGTTCGCGAAAAAATTCAAAACTACCTCGAGATTGAACGTAAAAAAGAAGCTGTTGATAAATGGTTAGCAGAACAAACAAGTAAGTCGCCAGTTGAAGTTTATATACCTAAACCTCGTCGTCCTACTTTTCCAGTAGAAGTCGGGAATGCCCCTTTTGCAGGCGATAAAGATGCAAAAGTCGTCATTGTAGAATTCTCTGATTTTCAATGCCCATTCTGTGCCAAAGGTGCGGAGCTGCTAAAAAAAGTGAAAGAGAAGTATGGCAAAAAAGTAAAAGTTTCTTTCAAACAATTTCCTCTTCCTTTTCACAATCATGCTGAACAAGCGGCAGTTGCAAGTCTTTGTGCCAATGAGCAAAGTAGTGAATCATTTTGGAAAATGCATGACGAAATGTTTGCTAACCAAGAAACTGCTCTGGATCCAGAAGGTCTGAAGAAAACAGCGAAAAAAATTGGTCTTAAAACAGATCTTTTTGAGAAATGCCTGGCCGAGAACAAATTCCTGGCCCAAGTGAAGGCCGACATGGAAGAAGGCAAAAAAATAGGTGTCAAATCCACTCCAACTTTCTATGTAAACGGACAGTTAGTGAGCGGAGCCCAACCTATGGATGTGTTCTCTGAGATCATTGATGAAGAATTAGCCCGTTAATCGTAGTCTTTTAGTCAGCTAAGGCCTTGGGTAGGACTGCAAGTTTTACCCAAGGCTTTTTTGTTTGTGCCGTATGCTACACTTCTCTATGACGTCACAGAAAG
>CANFNN010000052.1 GCA_947448095.1 Bacteriovoracaceae bacterium
ATTTGGTACTTTCAGCCTAGTCGACCAACCGATATTTTTTCACAACTTCCAGGCTGGAAAGTTTTTATACTTTCACTATCGGGAATTATAACCTGTGCCCCTCTTGTGCTTTTTGCCTATGGTGCCCGCCGTTTGGAGTTTGGAACACTTGGCTTTTTGAGCTATCTCTCGCCGACTTTAAAATTTGTTTGTGGTTGGTTAATTTTCCACGAGGCCCTGAGTCATGAAAAGCTTCAAGCTTTTGGACTAATTTGGATCGCCCTTGTTTGGTACACCATAGAGTCAGTCTTTAGTCATAGCAAGGCGAATAAAATGAAAACGGAAGTACCAGTTACTGAATAAATGTATGATTAACATCACTCAAGCAACGAAAGTTTTTGATTCCCGGAGTATCGCTGGTCTTCACTCTGTAACACTTAATATTCCCCGAGGGTCAGTCTTCGCTCTCATGGGACCAAATGGAAGTGGAAAAACAACACTCCTCAATATCCTCGCAGGAACAATTCTGCTTGATTCAGGTCGCTTTGATGTGGAAGGAAAAATCCACTTTTTTGAGCGAAAGAACCCCGAACTTGAACTCAATGTTCAGCGTTTTTTAATGGAATCAGTTCTTGATCAAGAAATTAGCACCGATAAAAAGCTCCAACTCTCTCGAGATATGGCAGATATTTTTGAATTTACTTTTCAGCTTAGGCAGAACATTGGGCAGCTCTCTCAGGGTCAGCTTCAAAAAGTACTAATGGCCGCAGAACTTATTAATCAGCCAGAGATTTTATTTCTCGATGAGCCCTTTATTCACCTCGATCCCATGTCGAGGAAAGACATTCTCTTCTCACTCTTCACTTATTTACGTCAAAGAGAAGTTACTGTCGTTTGGATTACTCACGAAAAAGACGAAGCATTTTGTTTTGCAGATAAGATTGGTCTTTTGAACCATGGAAAGCTTGAACAAGTGTCTACTCCTTTTGAAATTCTTAAAATTCCGCGAAATATTTTTGTGGCCCAGTATTTTGGTAATCAAAACTTTATCAAAGTTTCTGGAAATAATGGGATGTGGGAAACTCCCTGGGGACTATTTTCTTCAACTCTTCAAAATGTTGAGGGCTACCTGATTGTTCCACCTACTGCTTGGAGCGTGGACGAAAACTCTCCTTTGGAAGGAGTGATTCTTAACTTTTTTGTGCAGTACTTTTCCTGTGAGATTGAATTAGAAGTATCGGACAAGAGATTTAAACTAAGCCTTCCCTTAGGAACCTATCCAAATTGGAAAGAAGGCCAGAAGTTAAAGATTTCGCCCGACTTATCCCAATGCTTCGTGATTCCTTTATGATTAGACACCTGTAATTCCAAGAGCTTAAATGCACCTCTCGCCTTTGAACATGCCTAGTCTAACCCTCGACTTTTATGATAACTATTTGCCATGGCCGTAACCTATTTTGATAAAGACAATTACCAGCGCAAACCTGAATGGCTCAAAGTCAAACTCCCTCAGGGAGATGATTTTAAAGACATCCGGGACAACCTGCGCACTAAGGGACTTGCAACAGTTTGCGAGGAAGCCAAATGTCCGAATATTTCTGAATGCTGGAGTTCTCGTACTGCCACAGTCATGATCCTTGGAGATACCTGCACACGCGCTTGCAAATTTTGTAACGTCAAAACTGGAAATCCAAAAGGTTTTCTTAACCCAGAAGAAATTCAAAACACTTCGAACATGGTGAAGATTATGAATCTTCGCTACGTTGTCATTACAAGTGTTGATCGTGATGATTTAGCAGATCATGGGGCCGGGCATTTTGCGGCAGTGATAAAAAAAGTGAATGAAGATCATCCTGAAACAAAAGTAGAAGTCCTGATTCCAGATTTTGCTGGTGATCCAGAACGCATGCATACTCTGGCCCTGGCCAAGCCTTTTGTTATTGCCCAAAATATCGAAACAGTCAGACGCCTTACTCACCCAGTTCGAGACATTCGCGCCGGGTATGAAAAAACCCTCGATTGCTTAAAATTTTATAAAGACCACTACCCTAATATCCAAACTAAAACCTCCATTATGGTGGGATTAGGTGAAACCTGGGCGGAACTTCAAGAAACTCTTGAAGACGTACGCAAGGCCGGTGTGGATATTGTGACTTTTGGACAATATCTCCAACCTAGTAAGCGCCACTTGAATGTTGAAAGATTTTATACGCCAGACGAGTTTGATGAATTAAAACGTATGGCGCTTAAGATGGGTTTTAAATTTGTGGCGTCAGGTCCCTTAGTCAGAAGCTCATACAAAGCAGGAGACTTCCTAGACTACGTGGAAGCCAACCCTCAAGTATGAGGCCTCTTTTTTCACAAATCTCTTTAAGTGAATTCTCTTTAGATCAATCAAATATTCAAGAACTGGGCGAGAAAACGATCCTCGTAAAAAAATGGAACTGGGACTATGGCCTGGCCCATAAATTTCAAAGAAAGTGTCTCGAGGCCCTTGAAGAGTCACCTAAAACCAGAATCATTATTTGCTGTAGTCACGCAAGAGTTTTTACTAATGGTCGTGGTCTTCAAAAACCCAAGAAAGGTGAAACACTCAATCTGGTAGAATTTGATCCAAAACTATCGAGTACCCTGCCTTTTCCTTTTTATCAAATTGAGCGCGGTGGAGGTTTAACCTTTCATCATCCTGGTCAAATGATCATCTATCCAATTGTAAGACTGAATCCGAAGGCCCTGTCACTGTCCGCATTGATTGATGACCTTTTTGACTTCGCTATTGCGGCCCTCGAAGAATGGGAATTAAAGGG
This sequence comes from Bacteriovoracaceae bacterium, assembly GCA_947448095.1. GTDB lineage: Bacteria > Bdellovibrionota > Bacteriovoracia > Bacteriovoracales > Bacteriovoracaceae > Peredibacter. The sequence goes on from CANFNN010000052.1 coordinate 2,787, forward strand.
CTTGAATCACGAAAATAAGCTTCTTGGTCTTTGGCATGGAGAAAAAAAACTCGCCTCCATGGGAATCGCGATTGAAAAGCTCACCACTTTTCATGGAATGGCCTTAAACTTTTATAAAGATGAAGAAATGAAGCGTGCTTTAAATACTGTGAATCCATGTGGACTCAATGCTGAAACCTATACATCGGTTGAAGAATTAATCGACCTAAAGAATAAGACGTTGGAAGATTTTTCAGAAAGTTTTTTGAGGAGATTGGCCTATGCCTGGAAATAGTTTTGGACAAATGCTCAAAATAACCACCTTCGGTGAATCTCATGGGCAAGCCTTGGGAGTTGTGATTGATGGAATGCCGGGAAACCTTCTGATCAGTTTAGACGCTCTTCAAGCTGAACTTAAACGAAGAGCACCTGGGCAACATAAGGTACACACCTCACGAAAAGAAGAAGATACGGCTGAAATTTTATCAGGAGTTTTTGAAAATAAAACTTTGGGCACTCCGATTACGGTCATCGTTCGAAACACAAATCAAAAAAGTGCTGACTACGATCAGCTTAAAAATGATTATCGTCCGGGTCACGCAGACCGAACCACAACTCAAAAATATGGTATTCGTGATCACCGCGGAGGTGGCCGGGCCTCAGGTCGAGAAACTCTAGCGCGTGTAATCGCTGGCTACTTCGCTGGGCTATTCATGCCTAAACTTAGTGTCTACGCTTATATTGCTCAAGTTGGTCCCTTTAAATTAAAGACTCATCCTGTTGATCACTCTGTTGATCGAGGAGAAATAAATATTCCTGATTCAGTCATGACCAAAGATGTAATTGCTTTTCTTGAAGACTGTAAAACCAAAGGCGAATCGGCCGGTGGAATCGTGAATGTTTCCATTCTCAATTGCCCAATCGGTTTGGGTGAGCCCGTTTTTGATAAACTCAAAGCTGACCTGGCCAAGGCCATGCTCTCACTTCCCGCTTGTACAGGTTTTGGGTTAGGAGCAGGTTTTGGTTTTGCTGATTTACTGGGAAGCGAGATTTCTAGTCAGTCGCATTTTTTTGGAGGAATGGAAGGAGGCATATCCAACGGAGAGCCGATTCATTTTCATTTGGCATTCAAGGCACCCTCAACTATTGGGGACAAGGCAAAAGAAGGTCGTCATGACCCCTGTGTGCTCCCAAGAGTGATTCCGGTTGTTGAAGCGATGGCAAAAATTGTTATTGCCGACCATTTTTTACGACAGAACTCTTACGTGCCTTTTCTTCCTTAAGATAATAATCAGTCAGACCTATTAGGCTTTCGGCTTTTGCCTTTAAGAGTTCAAGCTCAGGGGTCGCCTTGGTCTGAATAAGACTTAAATCAAACAAAGATTTCCAATTCCAATACTCACCGTGATGATAGGCACCATTGTGGTCAGCCACAATGCCAGCACTATTTTGTGCAACACCTGGCTCATTGATCAGGTCTTCCCCTAATTTTAAATACTCTTGCTCAGACAAAGTCAGCGGATAAAGAGTGGGAAAGATATCTTCGTGAGAGCCAAAATTATTTTGATCATAGGACTTAGGTTTAAGCCGGTCTGGAACTGATAGGAAAAAAGGGACCGCGTAGCGCTTAAACTCTTCATCTGAGCCTACTCCCTTCGCAATCCAGTAACTATGATCCCCAGTGAGCGCTACGACTACTTTATCATTAAGTGCAGTGGTTTTAATTTTGGTCAAAAACTCACCAACTTTTTGATTGGAGTACTGTAAGCCTAAGAATCTTTTTCGAGCGATCTCCTCACCCACTGTCACTTTATCCAACATCTTCTGATCCAATTCAAGCGGCAGAGTATTATAGGATGAAGGAAATTCAAAAGGAGGATGATTAGATGTCGTTAAGACTAAAAAAAACTGTGGTTTAGTTGCCGTTCTTAAGTGCTCTTCAATGAAGGAATAAAGATACTCATCAAATACACCCCATTCATTTCCGAGATCTTTAGGCTCAATATTGTTGAGCTCAGGCATAGACTCTTTGATCTCGTCGGCGCCCCATAGGTGTTCATACCCCTGGATGGATAAATATTTCCCAAGGTCTCTCCATCCAAGTTTTCCCCCATAGAGAAAATGAGTATCATAGCCAGCTTTTTTATAAGGAAGATGGCCCGATATATCTAAAGGAACCTTCATAAAATCAGACTCAGAAAGAAAGCGGGCCCCAGGACGAATCACTTGTGCATTGGCGACTGAAACAAGACTTCCGATCGTTCCATTCTCAGCCGAAAGAAAATTCTTAAAAAGAATACCCGATTGAAAGTGCTCTTCAAGAGAGCCGAGGATGTTAAATGATTTAGAATTTTTATCATCCCAATAGGAACCAAAACTTTCCATCACCACTAAAACGACGTGAGGCGGATTTTTTGCTGCCTGAATATTTAAAGGAGTTTTGCCCTTCAAACTCTCAATAAGCGTTTCTCCTTGCGGCTTTTTAGTAAAAGCTACTTCGTAAGCCTTCTGCCAATTTGCAATACCGTAGCGCTGAAGATAATTGACGTTTGCCACGCCAAAAGTTTTTCTAATTTTTAAGGCCCGATTAAACGTCAAAGCTCCATTTAAGGAGATTTTATTAATAAATTCGTTTGAACTGATATGGGCGTCCTCAAGGGACAGTGGCAACCGGGAGAAATTCCCCCTCGCAAAGTAGCCCAGACACACGAGACCAATCAGAAAACACCCTACAAAGCGCAGATCAAACTTCTTTGCCTTAAGGTCAAAATCAAAATGTGAGAAATTAAATTTCACAAAACGATAAAGCCCATACTGAGCAAGAAAAACCAAACTTAGCCAAAGCGGCAAGTTATAATTTTTCCAAATGGAAGTAAGAAGCGCTACGGTATCATCCTCAAAAAAGCCAAAGAACAAAATATTTAAATGATCTTGAAAATAGGAATAAAAGGCATAATCAAAAACATAGACCCAAGCAAGACAACTATAACCCAACACGAGAAGAGTAATGACAAAAAATCTGATTCCCTTTATGGTGATTTTTCCTGGAATCAAATAGCCCAAATTCATCACTATGAACGGCAAAGCATTAATATAGGCCAGTGGCATCAGATCATAGCGAAGGCCAAGAAAGAAGGCTGACTTCATATCGCCTGATTGGGCTTGAAGTTCATTCAAGTCACCAAAAGCCAAAGAAAATGCCACTCGGGCCACAGTCATCAAACCGAGCATGCCCAAAAATAATAGGAACTGGTTTTTCATCCAGCGCCAATAATAGTGCTTAAAAGATAATTTCATCTCAGACCTCTAGGATAAGATTATATCAACTAATCTTCGCCTTGGTCACCAAACATTAGATTGCGCTCAAAATCATCTGGTCGAGTTGCGTTGCCCTTAGCCTCTTCCATACTAATGAGACCATCTTTATAAAGTTTTGTTATTGCCTGGTCAAAGCTTTGCGCTCCTGAGCCATTTTTCCCTTTCTCAATATACATGTAAATTTCTTTGGTTCTTGCTGGATCGAGAATTGATTCTTTAATACCCGGATTATTAATCATGATTTCCTGAGCAGCAATTCGCCCTTTTCCATCCAGAGTTTTCAGCAGGCGCTGCGAAACTGTGGCATGAAGGTTATCTGCAATACGAACTCTCACTACGTTTTGCTCTTCCGGGGGAAACATTGAAATCAATCGACCAATGGTACTTAGAGCATCTGTGGTATGAACGGTTCCAAAAACCAAGTGACCAGTTTCAGCAGCTTTAAGAGCAATTGAAATGGTTTCTGCATCCCGCATCTCTCCGATTAAAATAATATCTGGATCCTGCCTAAGGGCCGAACGAAGAGCGGAACCAAAATCAGCAGTATCCTGGCCAATTTCTCTTTGAGTGATTCTTGCTTTAATAGGATTATGCACATACTCAACAGGGTCTTCTAAAGTCAAAATATGAACGGCAGCTGTTCTATTAATATAATTAATCATAGCTGCTAAAGTAGAACTTTTCCCAGAACCGGTTGCTCCAGTCACAAGCACTAGCCCCGCATTGGCTTCGGCAATTTTATTAATTACAGGAGGAAGTTTGAGTTCTTCAGTAGTCGGAATTTTTTCACTTATCAGTCGCAAGATCATCCCAAGCTTTCCCTGGTAGCGCATGAGATTGTAACGAACGCGACAAATTTTAGGAATCGAGAATGAGCCATCGTGTTCTTTGATCGTGTCGAGTCTCTTTAAAATATCGGCATCTTTAATCATGAGTGAGCAACAGAGCTTTAAATCATCATTGGATAAAGGGTCCAGTTTAACTGGCACCAAATCACCCCGCACCCTAAAGCATGGCTTCTCATCTGTTCTCAAATGAATATCACTCACTCCTGCCGCTGAAGCAGACTTAATGAGGTTGACGAAGGCTTCTTTGGTAAATGCCATGAATTAAATCTTTTGTTAGTAATTTCACTATCTTTATCGACCTAATGGGCCTTGAGGTTTAGCTCTCTCTGTATTTCTGACAAGAGCACTCCAGTGAATTATCCAAAGCAGAAACCGAAGAGGATCTATGAGCAAGTATTGGGATACAGAGGAAATTTTCTTAGACGGAGATCAGTATTTTGATCACCTTCTAAGGGATATTGATCTGGCCCAAGAATTAATCACGGTTGAGATTTATATCTTTAATGATGATTCTCTAGGGAATAAAATCGCAACTCATCTCATTCAGGCACACCAAAGAGGGGTCAAAGTACAAATCGTGGTTGATGGCGTAGGAAGCTATGGTTTTTTTGATAAACTTTATCCCCTCTTTTTGAGTGCAGGTATAAAGGTCAAGATGTTTCATCCACTTCCTCTATATCATCCCGTGTATGAAAATCTCAGTTTCAAGAGAAGAGTACAGACTTTTTTTACTCGGCTGTGGCGCCTTAACCAACGAAATCATCGCAAAATCATTATTATTGATGGGCGAATCATGTTTGCCGGAAGCTTCAACTTTTCTGTCGAGCACACAGATGATCACCATGAAATAAAATGGAAGGACATGGGAGTCAGGGTTGAGGGGCAAAATGTCATGATCGGTCTTCTTCATTTTAAAAAGATCTGGGGCCTAAGAGATTATTTTCGGTACCGAAAAAAAATCAAACCGCTCATCACAGAAAACTTGAAATATTGCCCACTCAGATTAAACCATTCACTGTTTATGAAAAGGTTCTATTACCGAGACCTCATGAACAAAATAAACCAGTCCCAAGTCAGGATATGGTTAATGACTCCCTATTTTATACCTAAACGTAATTTAATCCGGAAACTGGGAAAAGCTGCTCAAAGAGGCATCGACGTGAGAATTCTTATTTCCTCAAAAAGTGATGTCAGTCTCTTTCGATCGTTGCAATTCTTTTACTATGCTTACCTGATTAAAAAGGGTGTTAAAGTTTTTCAGTACGCAGAGACAGTACTTCACGCCAAAGCCTTCATTATCGACGACTGGATGACCATTGGAACGAGTAACCTCAATCACCGAAGCATTTTGCACGACCTGGAAGTGGACGTCTCAATTCAAGACCCAGAAAACAAGAAAATATTGGAGAGAGATTTTCTCAACTCCGCACCTAAAGAAATAGAAATCACAATTGATGATTTGAAACAAAGGACACTCTTTGATAGGTTTTTATCCAGACTCTTTTTTGTTTTTAAATATTGGTTCTAAATGAAGATAAGAATACTTTCGTACAATATTCATAAAGGCTTTACCATTGGTAATACGGACTTCATTTTGAAGCAGATTCGAACTGCCATGAGAGAAGTCAACGCCGATGTCCTTTTTCTCCAAGAAGTTCTGGGTGATCACCAGGACAGTCGTTGTAGCATTCCAGATTGGGCCACGGCGATCCAGTTTGAGTATCTCGCTGATTCCGTCTGGCCCCATTTTGCCTATGGTAAGAATGCGATTTATGCCGAAGGCCACCACGGGAACGCGATCTTAAGTAAATTTCCTATTGTCGATTGGTCTAACCAAATGATTAGTACTAACCGCTTTGAGCAGCGCGGATTTCTTAAAGCGAGGGTACAAATCCCCCAGCTCGAAAAGGAAATTATCCTCGCCAATACTCACTTAGACTTAACTCAAAGTGGACGAAATCAACAAGCAGGGATCATTATTAATGACTTGAAAAAAGAAGCTGAAACTCCATGGGTTTTAATTGGAGATTTTAATGATTGGAACAAAAAGGTCTCTCCCAGAATTGAAAAAGAATTAAATGTGAAAGAAGCCTTTAAATTTTTGCATGGTAAGTATCCTCCTACCTTCCCTAGTTTCATGCCCGTGCTATCTCTTGACCGAGTTTTTCTCAATAAGATAACACCTATCCATGCTGTGACCCTAAAGGACGGCCACTGGAAAAAACTCTCCGACCATTTACCACTTTATGTTGAGCTAGAGATAGAGGACTAATTGATAGTAAACTTATGACCTGCCGAAAAGGCATAGCACTTACCGACAAATCTGATTTCATCATCTCGAATAACGATGCCTGCTCCATCAGGGCAGGCATAGATGATCTTGTTTGAAGACCTTGTGTATTTTTTGAAAACAACATCATAGCGAGCAGAATTTCTGAAATGAGGGAAGAATAAAAAATCGACTAGATTAAGCGCGGTCATATTCGTCACATTCACAATATTTTCATCCCGATCAAACTCTGGATAACCGGCCATTTCAATATTTTCTGTCATCATGATCGCACCGGCAGATAGACCAGTGAGAAGGCCTCCCTTCTGTGCAAAAGCCTTCAATTTAGGAAGAAGTTTGGTCTTTCTCAAGCTATTCAGAAAATAAAAAGTATTCCCACCACCAAGATGAATGGCATCACTTCTCATGACCTCATTAAACAGAATACTGTCAAAAGGAACATCAATCGGAAAATGAATGAAACGAGTGATCTTAAATTTTGAGTAATGCCTTACAAAAGACTTAAACTCTTGTTCGGAAAGATAAGATGATGAAGGAATAAATGTCACAACTGGATTTTTCTTCGCCAGAAGCTCTAAGAAGGCCCGATCAAGATTTTGGTTTTCTTTTTCGTCACCACCGCTATAGAAGACAAGATTCATAGCCCCTCGCGGCACTCTCGAACAATCGAATGAAAATTCTGCATGATGTTCTTATGCCGCTCAGGTGCCTCATGTGCAACTATTTTCTGGTCTGGATTCAAGTTTTGATAGGTCGCAAATTGCTGGGAAAGCTCAAATAGCTCATGGCCCGCAAGCTTTGGTCTTAGTTTTTGGACTTTCTGAACGATATAGGTAATTGAGTCACCTGTAACCCGATCATACTTATTGATAACCGAGGCACGCATCGTAAGTTCAAGCAGCTGCTGGGCCCTAGTCACGCTAAGATCTTTTTCCAGCGTGGTGATAAGACCAAGGTAGTGGGACTGGAAGCGATTGATCTGTTTTTTTCGAATATCCGTCAGTCTAAGATCACTTTTTCTGGCATAAGAAGATTTAATAATCTCTGTGAATTCAGCACAACTAAGATTAGTTGAACGTGCCAAATAGAGCTGAGGAAGTTCACGCAGAATATCACGCATACAAAAGAGGGCATCTCGATTAATACCATCTGGAACTTTATAGGCCCCACGCTTAGACTTCGCTCTTTCAAAATAACTGAACACTTTTCTAAATTTTGTCACTTTATCTAAATGATTTTTTAAAAGGTGTTCAACATGAGATTTTTTGAAACCAATCTTTAGCAAAAGATTTCTATTCTTAGAATCCACAAAGTTTTTATCAAAAGCTTGCATGATAGGATGTTTTTTAAAGCGAGAAAGTGACTTCTTCTTTTTAGTGGAAAGAAAATCAGCGATCTGAACAAAGCATTGAACCATGTACTTGGCCTTCTGCCTCTGCTCCAGAATAGTTGTAGAGTATCTTTGTACATCATCATAGCGGTATTCCGCATGAAAAAGTCCGAACTGACGAATTGATCCATAATCAATAATTCCGCCGTCCATCAAGATGTTATCCCCGTCCCAGTCTAACCAACAGAAGATGTACTCATCTTCAAACTTGGCAGCGGTCTCAGCTAGTGAGTGGGCCACCTGAGTTGCCATGTAATAATATTTTTCTTTTTCTGATTTAAAAGTCGTCTGATCCCAGGCCTTATTTTCAATTTGGCGGGCAATATAATAATCGGCTACTTGCTTAAGGGTTTCGAGATTGCCCTGTTTTAAGTGACCAAAAAAGTGACTTGGTCTAATCAGGTTAGGATTCGCGCGAACATTAATCCCAATCCCCTTATCGTACTCAAGAATAGCTAAGACCCTTTCTGTTTTAAATCCATTTTTCCCAAGGACTTCAGAAAAGAAAAGAGTCTCTAAACCTTCTGCGACCTCTGAGAGACCACAGCCGTAAGAAATAGATGGATCGCCGGTCTGATAAAACTTTTTATTGATGTTACAGGCGGGTGAAAGTTTTGTTCCCCCAGTCCCACAACTTGAAACGTCCCAAGTTGTCCCATTATGGCGTACGGTTCCGTTCCAGATCGTTCTTCCGTCTCCGGAAGTTCTCCCAGACTTATCAGGGTGCTGAAGCTGCAAGTAGCGTGTGGCCATGAAAGTATTAGGAAAAATATCCTCTTCAGGAATTTTGACCTTATTGATCACGTCGTATTCATTAATAATGGTGAGACTGAATGTTTCTAGAATTTCTTTTTCAAGGTCCGGAGTTATTGAATGTGGATGGCCTTTGGCAATTAGCCCCATCTCTTTGGCGAGATCAAAATTAAAAAAGGCGACTTTACCACCTTTACGGTAGCGCGCCTTGTACTCGACCCTTCCGGCCGGAACATTCTTTTTAAAAGGATGCTCCCCATTGAGGTGGCCAAAGTTGGCGTACGATCTTTTTCCGACTTCATCCGTATGGCTTTTTTTGATCTGGTTCATTAGCTTTTATCAATCCTCGATAAAGTTCCTAAACAAAAACCTTGCTACCAGTATAGGACCGTTTTGGAAAAGTTGACAAAAAAAATGAGTTGCGGCAAAAATAACTCCACTCTCCCCGACAATTGCAGTCAATTAACCTGATCTTGACCTTCTTAACTCAAGCCTTGCACAGGTATGGCCATCATTCGTGGCATACTCTGATTCATAGGAGGCTTCCATGAATGCACTTTTAAAAATTTTGTATGTTGTTTATAGTCCGATTCTGGTCATTCTCTATTGGAGAAATTCAATGAGGATTCTGGATAACGTCCACGCAGACTAAGAGATAGGTCTATTCGACGTCAAAATCAAAATACTGATCAGGATATGGCTCGGGCCTAAATGAAAAGTGCCACCACTCTTGCGAGAAATTTTTAAACCCCTTAGCTTCCATCAGTTCCCTTAAAAGAAACCTATTTCGCTTTTGCAAATCTGTCACCCGAGGAGACTCGGTGCTTGAAAGATCATCAAAGTAGTCAAAAGCTGATCCCATATCAAGATTCTTTCCACTTTCCACTTCCACCAATGTTAAGTCCACGGCACTTCCGCGGGAGTGGCTCGACTGTTTGGCAATATAGCCCTGTTCAAACAGCTCAAGACGGGTAAATAACGGATAATAAAGGTCTTTGATCGCCGGATTCGTTTCAGGCTTTTGTGCCCACGCCTGAAAAAAAGCCACCGCCTTAACAGGACGATAACTATCAAAGATTTTGAGGCTTAATCCTCTTTTATGAGCTTCTGTTTGAACTAAACACAGAGCTTCGGCAGGAGCCTTGGCCAAATAGGCTTTCTTCGCCTTATAGCCGGCAACGACCTCACCAGTAAAATTATCAACCGTCGCATAGTTCATGTGAATTTTAAGGGAGGGGCAGACTTCAGACAGTGAAACAAACCCTAAAGGAACATTTGCCATAGCAGTACTCGCAAAAATTATAAAAAACAGATTAATGATAAAAGTATACACCAACTTGTGCCTCATGCTGATTTCCTACGTTTTGATCAATATGGCTGGTTTTGAAAAACAAACTAGTATTTCGTTTAAGGAAATATCTAAAATCTAAATCATAAGTTATTCGGCGCTCTAGCCAGCCATTAAAGAGTTCGGTTGGAAGAAAATAGGAGGCATCTAAACCAAGAGAGTACTGTTCTTTGAGTATCAGAAAATTCATTTTAGGACCAAGACTTAGTAAAGAGTTATTCTTATAAATTCCGTCGAATAGGTATTTTCCACCCATTAGGAAAGTTAAAATATGATCATTGGTGAGCGCGACGGAATTTCCCGCACCAAAGGTCAGGACAGGATTCAAGCAGTTCTGTGAGAGGCATTCTTTTCTTTGATCTACTCCAACCGCCATATCAAAAGAGATCGAACTATTCCAAAAATCTGAAGCTTGATATTTTTTTAAGTCAATCATGCGAAAACGATCGAGCACAAATTGATGAGAAGAAAAATTACTTTCCTGATAGCGAAACTTAATATCAAACATCACGACTTGAGAATTTTTTAGATGACCCTGGCTTGGATCAAGCAGCTCATGCTGAGCAGCTCTCCATTCAAATCCCGTAAATGC
>CANFNN010000053.1 GCA_947448095.1 Bacteriovoracaceae bacterium
AACCAATTTTTTAGTGATCCCTACCTAAAGGGAAAAGCCAAATATTTAGATTTTGCCACATTTGCCTCTGAGGAATCTGAAGTTATTGCAAACCCTGAAAACCGGTCGCTCGAGGCGATGGCACAAATTCCTCTCGAAATAATGAATTCTACCTATGGAGTTCCCACCGGAATAATGATGGCCATGCAATGTGCTCAAAAGTATCTAGCGGCCGCGAAGGTCTTGTCGATTAAGCCTAAAATCATAGTCCTGACTCATAGTAGTGGTGGAAGATCGGCAGTGAAATTTGCGGAAAATTTAAAGCTTTTCACCAATCCAATAACAAATAAAAAAGACTATAAAATTGATCTCGTCTTTTCTATGGATCCAGTCAAAGAAGCCCACGAGGCGATTAAAGAGGTTGCAACTCAATACGCCGGAAGAGCAGCTGATCACGCAGCAAATTATATCCCGTTTGTGGATATCAAAGACAAAGCAATCAACGTATGGACCAGAGAGCAGCCCTACTCACTCTATAAGCCTTCAAATACCTCTCGCTGGGTTAATGTTTATCAGAACAAAGATAAATTAGGGCTTAAAGGTCCCATTGCATTTGGTATTCATGGAAGTCCCATTGCGAACGCTGATTATAATAGTTTTGTGACTTCTGGCCTAGGCGACGATGCTCATGGTGCAATCACCTCGCACCCTGAGACTCTTCGTATGTTCAAAACTGAAATGCAATCAGTCCTTGGTCCCTAGAAAAATTAGTCCGCTAAATTTCCAATACTTTTAGAACTCTTGGCACCCAAGTCTTTCAGATTTTCCATACGAGAGGCAAGGCTGCCTTTTCCAGTGAGCATTTTCCCTTTAAGCTGATCAAAGGAATCCCCCACTTTACGAATCTGAGTTTGCATCTGGTCCAGGTCTTCGGCCACACCTGCGAATTTGTCATAGAGAGCTCCTGCCTGACGGGCAATCTCGATGGCATTCTTATTTTGTTTTTCCTGTTTCCACAAGCTAGAAACAGTTCGTAATGTCGCAAGTAAAGTTGAAGGAGAAACAAAAACAATATTTCTCTCCCACGCAAAATTAAACAGCTCTTTATCTTTTTGCATCGCCAAAGTGAAGGCTCCCTCAATCGGAACAAACATCATGACGTAGTCCGGACTCACAAGTTTTTCCAGAAGATGATAACTCTTTTTCGACAAACCTTTAACATGCTCATAGAGAGAATCAAGAAAATTTGAAAGATCTTCTTCCGTTCCTTCATTCACATAACGCTCATAAGAAATGAGACTCACTTTTGAATCAATAATAAGATGTTTTCCCTCGGGAAGATTAATAATCACATCCGGCATTTGATGTTTGCCGTCTTCATCTTTAAGTTTGAGATCCTTACCTTGAAGAGTGAACTCTTCTCCCTCTCTAAGACCTGAAGCTTCAAGCACTTTTTCCAAAATTAACTCCCCCCAATTACCTTGGAGTTTCACGTCGCCCTTGAGGGCACGTGTTAAATTTTCGGTTTCAAGACTCATCTTTTGGCCAGTCATAACAATGCGTTCAATTTCAGAATGAAGCTTCAGTCGATCTTTGGTATCCGTCAGGTGCATCTCTTCGACTTTTCTTTGAAACTCAGTCATCTTCTCTCTAAAAGGATTGAGCATCAATTCCATGCCTCGAAGAGAATCTTCTCGAAAACGCTTAGATTTTTCTTCGAAAATTTGCTGAGAAATATCTTTGAGTTTAAATTCAAGCTTCTCACTACTCTCAATGTGAAATTTTTCCTGAAGAGAGTACTTTTCTTTTAACAGCTCAAAATTTAGGCGCAGACTCTGCGATCTGAGAAACTGAATGAGCCAACCCAAAAGAAGTCCAACAGCGAATATGATGATGTAGTATTGCATCCTTTGATTATTCCAAGCGCCAGCGTGAATGCCAACCTCGAATTATCTGGAGTAATTCACTCAGGTCCCGGCTTGAGATTATTTGTAATCTCTCACCTTTCAGCTATGATGATTGTATGGCGAAGAAATCAACAGCACTGACCACGAATCTTAATCCTGATCTGGCCCGCAAATTTCATGAGGCCAGTCAGAAAAAAAGTGATATTCAAGAATTCATTCAGGAGTTTTTGGTTCAATTTCTTTCTCCCGACACTAAGACTGCCTATATCAAAGATCTGAAGTTCTTTTTTGATTTCTTGCGCTCAGGCAGTGTGACGATCGGGCATCCCTCAGAGATTAAATCTTTTCACTTCCAGCTTTATAGAGATCACCTGCTAGAAAGGGGTCTGGCCTCAGCTACTATTAATCGCCGTCTGGTTTGCATCCGATCATTTATCAAATGGGCCGTGGCCGCAAGGCTCATGGAGCACAATCCCCTTGATACCATCAAACTGCCTAAGGTTCAGACAGAATCTCCGACGGTTGCATTTGATGATGAAGAAGTGGTTCAGATGATCAATGCCCCTGATACTAAAACTCATAAAGGTCGCACCCACCGTTTAATTATGGTCATGCTATTTAATCTGGGACTGCGTCGATCAGAACTCGTTAATATCAAGCTTTTTCAGCTCTTCCACGACCGAGGCCACATGGTGCTGAGGATCCATGGAAAGGGTGACAAGGTTCGCTTGGTTCCGCTGAATACAAATGTCCAGGGTGAAATACAGGACTATCTAGACCATTTAAAAAGTAATGGTATTGAAATGGGTGGAGAGGATTATCTGCTTCAAACTGATATGGGTAAAAAAAATGATCGCCCGATGGATGGATCAACAATTTACCGAGTCATCGAACGCTATGCCTTGGGGTTAGGAATCAACAAATCAGTCTCACCCCACTCATGTCGGGCGACAGTGATTTCACATTTACTAGACACTCAAAATACTGCCATCAGAGATGTCGCCACGTTTGCTGGACATGCCAATATAACAACTACTGAGCGCTATGATAAAAGACGCAAAAACCTTGATAAGTCTGCTGCTTATCAAGTTGATTTCGACTTAAAAAAAGCCTAAGCCGAATGCTTTAAATTTTTTGTTTTATAAAAATCACAAATCATATTGCGCGTATGTTGCACAAATTTCTGAATGCTTTTGGATTTAGAGTTATTTGTAGAAAAATTCTCATAGGAAATGAAGAGATAAACTTTATTATTCTTCAGAAAATTAAAACTTGATTGAACCGTAAAATCTTTTACCAAGCAGGAGACTGAGTCCTCTTTGCGGGATGAATAGAGTAAATTAAAGGCATATTGAGAAAGGTGCGCTTTTAATTCCAAAAGCCCCTTGTCGCAACTCTCGGCGAGAGTTCCTGAATCGATGAGAATTCGGAGTTCAGTTTCTTTTGAAATATCCTTTAAAAATAAGTCTGAATCCAATGAAAAGAGCAGACCATTCATTGTCAGTTGCTCAAGCCCAATCAGACCGGCCTTCCCAAAATCAGGACCGTATTCCATTAAAACTTTCGACTTGAGACGAATCCTATAATCCCGCTTTGGCAGTTTTCCCTTAAGCAGGTAGACCATAACAAAATCTTTGTAAGTAGAGCTATTAAAACATTCAGCGATGGCCATTGATCGAAAGGGGCCCGTGCCGGAAATAAAGGAAATTTCAATCGGCCCAAAGGGATCAACACCTAAGGACATTTGCATTTGATTAAGAATATAGCGTTCATATAAATCAAACATTGTTGTTTGGTGAACTTTCTTTTCCGTTCTTATCCAAACAGGAATAAGAGATAATCGATTGAGCCCAATTTCTTTGCGCTTAAATTCATCGCGAAGCTCAGGATTACTTTCCATGTTCATTTTTACTGCATCACAGGTTTCATGATAATCAGCCCAGTGAAAAACCATATTTCCATTATCACACAATGAAAAATCCTCTCCCAGATTGTGCTGGAAAGTTGATTCATTCAAAAAGGACTGAGGAAAAAGTTCGGTCAGTGAAAAGTTGGCCATGAAAGATCCTCTTCAGTAAAAAATGGACTCATCCTGAGTCCTTGCTTCTATTTTACCCTGAAAAAGAATTCTAACCAACACTTCTGACAATCGAGACAAAGTTTTGATTTTCCTTGCGGAAGTTAAGAAAGGATAAGTAGCTGAAAACGACTGAAATACCAAAAGGGATGAATAAACTCAAAGCTATGTCTATGAAATTTAATTCGATAGGAAAACGCCGTTCCACGAATATGTCTGGAACAATGTCATGACCATAAACCTCAAGTATTCTCAATGTGATAAATCCTGCCACTGCACCCAGGGTACAGATGATCCCAGAGAGAATTAAAATGAAGCGAAAGCACAGTTTAACTAACGTTTGTTGAGGCATGCCGAGAATCCAAAAACTCATCAGATCCCTGCGGATTTTGGAATAAAAAATGAGGAGTCCCGTCGTAATCGCGATGGAAACCAGAAGACTCATGCTGATGAATAAAAATAACATCACCTTGGTCTCAAGATTTAGTGACCACACGAGAGCGCCATTCATTTGCTCCCAACTCACAACTCGAAAAGGAGTCTCGGTTTTTATGGCAGAAATATTTGACAGGACTTCATTATTGAGAGGACTAAAAATTCGGATCTGATTGATGCCTCTTTGACGGAGTAGATTTTGAACAATTTCAACTCTCCCCCACACCTCAAATTCATCCACTTCGGGCAGTTCAGTATAAAGATAATCAGACAGTGTTTCAGACACAAATCTCGGCACTTCTCCCATCAAGGAATCAGTCACTCCAGGAGAAATAATCTGAAGATCATCTAAAAATTGCAGGTGAATTTTAGAACCCAATTCACTTCCGATAACTAAACCAGAAAAGTCTTTGTCCGCCAAAAACTTAGGTCTCTCGTCACTTAAAAGAATGCCGTGAATTTTTGCAGGCGCCACATAGTTTTTAAATTTAACCATGACCTCAGACTCAAGCTCTGAATAAAAAGGAATCCCCTCTTTTTTCAAAATATCCCGAATATCATCCAAAGATTCATTCGTGACTGAGTCGAACTGTATTAAATAGGATCCATGCACACTTTTAGAGCGATTAATCAGACCGCGCTGAAGGCCACCCATAATGCCTTGGATAACCATCAGAGAAAAAGCAGAAATAAAAAGGCCAACGACTGCTATGAAAAGCAATCGTTGGCGAGTTTTTGCGAAAAAAATATATTTAAAAAAATAACTAAAAAAAGGCCAGATTCTCATTTAGAGATCATAAAACTTTCTTTTGTCATTGACCATCAGAGAAAGCATCGGGGCCACATGATAGCGCTCTTGATTCACTTCTTTTGCAAAGTTATTCAAGCGCTCAACGATCTGCTCAAGCCCTTCCTGATCTGCCCAACGTAATAATCCCCCTTTAAACGGAGGAAATCCGGTACCGTAGATCATGCCCACATCAACAGTCGCGGCCTTATCACAGATCTTGTCAGCAAAAATATAGGCAGCTTCATTGACCATGGGGAGAAAGAGACGCATCTGGATCATCATTTCATCCATGTGCTTTTTCTTAGAAGGCAGAAGTTTGGAAATCTCTGGGTTCTTTCCAGTCGATTTACCTTTCTCATCATAGAGATAAAAGCCCTTGCCATTTTTCTTACCAAATAATTTAGCGTCATAGAGCTTAGTAGAAAGTGAACTTGGATTGGCGCGCTCGCCTAAGCCGTCATGCATGATTTTTCCAACCTTCACACACACATCTAAACCAATCTCATCCATCAAACGGCACGGACCCATAGGCATACCGAAATTCAGGGCCGCCTCATCAAGTGCTTCAACTGTGACTCCTTCTTCTAAAAGAAAGGCTGCCTCGTTGAGATACGGAGCGAGGATACGGTTGACTAAAAATCCCGGACCATCTTTCACAACGATGGGAGTTTTTTTCACATCCAAAACCCACTTAATAAGAGTCTGAATGGTTTTAGGATCGACTTTATCGTGAGTAATAATTTCAACTAGCGGCATTTTATTAACTGGGTTAAAAAAGTGCAGTCCCGCAAAGCGCTCAGGTTTTTGAAGCGCCTTACTCATCTCTTGAACTGAGAGTGAAGAAGTATTAGAAGTTAAAATCGTATCTGGACGAACATAGCCTTCGAGTTCAGCAAAAACTTTTTTCTTAAGATCCATGTTCTCAACCACAGCTTCAATCACGAGATCAGCACTCTTCATTCCTTCAAGCGTAAGTGTAGGCTCAATAGAGCGCATTTTACGGTTGAACTCATCTTCACTCATGCGGCGTTTTTTCAGAGCACCTGAAAAGTTCTGAGAAGCCTGCTTGAGACCAAGTTCTAAAGCTGCTGGAGTGATGTCTTTCATCAAAGGGGCTTGGTTGTTGTGAGCAAAAAGCCACGCAATCCCACCACCCATGACTCCTGCACCAATGACGGCACCTTTTTTCACACTCGGAAGCAGATCTTTATTTTCAAGTTTTTTAGAGTTATCAGTTAAAAAGAATATGTGCTGAAGATTTTTAGACTGAACACTTTGAGAAAGCTCAGCAAAGGCCTGTGCTTCCATGGCCAGATAATCAGAGCGACTTTTTCCGGCCCCAGCTTCAAGGACTTCCAGGATCTTTAACGGAGCAGGATAAAAACCTTTAGTGGTTTTCATGACTTGCTCACGGGCTTTTTGAAAAATAATTTTTCGAGTTAAAAAATTATCCATCGCTGCTTTTTCAAGCTCTTCTTTCAGGGATTTTTTCTTTTTAGGCTTACTCATATAAAGGGGAGCAAGCTCTTTCATGCGCTCAATCGGTAAAACGGCATCGGCCAGACCCATTTTATAAGCGTTTTTGCCTTTGATTTGTTTGCCCGTGAGAATCATATCTAATGCAGCAGGAAGTCCCACTTTTTTTGGCAAGCGGTACGTTCCACCAAAGCCAGGCAACACACCTAACATAACTTCAGGAAGACCTAGTGCCGTCTTAGAGTTATCAGAGACAAATATCTTTTTACAGCACAGAGACAATTCAAGTCCTCCGCCTAAACACACTCCATCAACTAGGGAAGCCGTTGGCATTTTGAGATCTTCCACGGCATTAAAAAGTTTATGCGCCTGCTCTAAGTTGCGAAGAGCGTCTGATTCATTTTTCAGATCATTGATCACAGAAATATCCATTCCTGCTAAAAAAACTCCCGGCTTATGTGAGAAAAAACAAAGCCCTTTAGCGCCTTTTTTCTGATCAACTTCAGTTGCTGCAGCAATGGCCTGAGTTAATTCGGCCAAAGAATCACGAGTCAGAGTCGTCATGGATTTTTTTTCATTATATCCAAGACCAATCCAGATGATTTCGTTTTTGATTTCATAAGAAATATGTTGATAGCTCATGTGTCTCTCCAATTAAAATTTCAGATTCTCAATAATCACTGCGCCGCCTTGACCGCCACCGATACAAAGTGAGGCTAGACCATATTTCTTCTTCTGGCGTTTTAATTCGTGAGCAAGAGTTACCACAAGTCGAGACCCAGTGGAACCAACCGGGTGTCCAAGTGCAATTCCTCCCCCATTCACGTTGAGTTTTTCAAGCGGAATTTCTCCGATCGTTTCATCGATACCCCAACGAGAAGAGAGATTTTTATCTTTCATGACTTTAATGCAACCCAAAACCTGGGCAGCAAAAGCTTCATTTAATTCAAACAGATCAATATCAGAAAGCTTGAGACCTGCACGTTTAAGCACTCCATGAGTGGCAAGTACAGGACCTAGACCCATTCTCTCAGGCTCTAAGCCGTGGAAGTGGTAATCAATCATCTTGGCCATCGGATCAAGGTTGTATTTTTTCACGGCTTCTTCTGAACAAAGGAGCCACATGGATCCGCCATCAGTCAAAGGACAAGAATTGGCGACAGTGACAGTTCCTGTTTCTTTTTCAAAGTAAGGCTTGAGTTTTGCCAGTCCTTCAACCGTTGAGTTTTCACGAAAGCCAATATCATCAGCAATCATTTTATCGAGTTTTGCTCCCGCAGTAATCGGAAGAATCTCTTCACGAAATTTTCCGGCCTTAGTCGCAGCTGCTGCCAAGTGATGTGAGCGGTTAGCAAACTCATCCTGCTCTTTGCGAGAAATTCCTAACTCGCGCGCTAGCGTTTCAGCTGTGGCCCCCATATTTTTTCCGCAAAATGGATCCGTGAGCCCCTGCTCAATAGCAATGATTGGCGCAAGAAAATGAGGACGAAAACTCGCCATCACTTTAAGTTTAGCCGCTGGGGATTTGGCCTTCATTAAATCAATAAACATCTCAGTCATATCTTTATTAAACATCAAAGGCATCTGAGTCATGTTCTCAACTCCGCCAGCAAAAATAATATGCGAGCGACCAGAAGAAATTTTATCATAAGCTTGTGAGAGAGCTTCCATACCAGAGGCACAGTTTCTGTGAACCGAGTAGCCAGAAGTTTTTTTATGTAATCCGGCCTCAAGAGCGATAATTCTTCCTACGTTTGGGTATTTCGCCGGAGTTCCCGTGTTTCCTACAATCACTTCATCCACTTGATCTGAAGGAATGCCATGCTTATCCACTAAGTGACGAATCAAATAATGACCTAAGTAAGGGGCCGCGATTTCTTTGAGATCAGCTCCGCTCTTTACACAGGGAGTGCGTTTTCCATCAACTAGATAGACTGCTTTCATATAGGTCCTTTGAATAATTAAATCGTTCGAATTTGACCCTATAATCATAATTCAAGGGGCGGATCTTCTGAAGGTAAAAGTATTTTAGTCGGAGAAGATGGAGGTGCGTTAAACTAAAAAACCCCCGGCAAGCCGAGGGTTTTTTAAGAAACAATTTAATCTATGATCGAGGGGGTTAGAAAATAACCACTGCTCCTGCGAAAACCGACATTGCACTTGAATTAATGATTTCATTCCCTAGGTCACGAAGACGATTTTGATCCGGGTTATTAAAAGCATTCTTAGCACTTTGAGAGCTCACAGAGTTCCCAAGACCTGACGAATACGCCGCTTCAATATTGATCCCGAAACCTTTAGTGATCATGATCTCAGTTCCCGCCATGACTTGGCCGCTGAAATAGCTGGTCTTGTACTCTTCTCCACCGAAGTTATACATATTCCCGTTATTAAAAGTGTTGTTGTTATTGTTCTCAGTATATTTTGCTGAGGCACGGTTATAACCTAGGCCAGCACCAAGGTAGGGACGGAAACGTTCGCCTTTAGTGATAAAGAACTTACCATAGAGATCAATCCCCATAGATTTGTACTGAATCTCGCGCGACTGATAGCCATTGCCGTAGTTTTGTACTGAGTACATGTTGTTGGCAAAATCATTCGTCTTGAGACCAGAGTAGTTAACTCCCATCCCCATACTGAAACGAGTCGTGATATTTGATTCAAGTCTTAAACCGGCGGCAAGCTCTGCTTCAAGTTGTTCCACTTTTCCGTTGTACTGAGTAGTTCCTGCGTACGGCAAAAGCTTGATCTCTTCAAAAGCCGCACCCGTTGGGGCAGCCGATGGAGCTTCCACCACCGAAGTCGCTGCAGCTTGCTGAACTTTTACTTCTTGCTCAACCGGAGCTTGGGCTTCCTGATTGTTACGGTTACGCACATACTTATCACAATCTTTGCCCGGAGTTTCTTCCATCAAGCATTTGATCTTAGCATTGTATTCAGCGATATCTTTTTGAGCTGACTTTTTGCTATCAATGAAATCTTCTGTCGTATCAGAAAGTTTCTCAGTCGTTTTGCTCAGCTCGTTGTAGCTCTTCGACTTATCTTTATTTAATTGAACTTCATTTTTTTGTTTTCTGATCTCGCTCTTGATTTGTTCAAGCTCTCCATCAGTGACTTGTTTCTCTTTTAAGTATCCATCAACATCGATGGGATCAGAGTTCAACACTTGCTCTTCTGATTGCGCATAAGCAGCACTAAAGCTGAGGGCAAGCATCAAGGCCAAAAGGTTTCTAGATTTCATACGTTCCTCCTCGAAAAGGACATTTCATATCATTTTGATGGGAGTGTACGCCAACAACGCGCAGCGATAAAGAAAATCAGCAGTGGTTAGTAAAGATTACAATTAGCGAGGAAGCCGAAACCTTTTGTAGCCCAACTGGGGGTCAAAAAGCTGCTTATAAAAGGTCATGTGAATATTGATGTAACTATCTTGATTTGTTAGTAAATAACCCTGAAACTTCTTGAAAAAAGTCAGCCCCAAACCCACCGCCATAACCAGCATGAGGAGGTATTCAACTGAGGTTTGGCCTTTCTGTTTGAGGAACATTCGAAGCTTCATAAATGAAATTATATCCTAAATTCCCTCAATCCCATAACAAAGGGCCAAAAGCCCAAGCGAGCGATAACGGAACGGCCCCCAATACTCAAACCCCTTAATATTCTTATCCTGAACCGCCACTTCTAAAGATAAACGGTCAAGAACTGCTGCCTCTAATTTTCGGTGCCCCCGAAGCTCCCGCAAATCCATCGTCACACTCTGAATCCCTTTGGTGTCGGCGGCCAGCTCCTCAAACGGTAAAAATCCCGCATCCTCATGGTAGGCCTGAGCAATATCTTTTTCATAAAACTCGGCCTTAGAGCCTGGAAGCTCCGGGTATGGGAACTGATAATAAGACACACCAGCACCGCGCGCCAAAGCACGGTAAGGTCTATCAGAGCCCAAAGCATCACTATGAGAGATAAGAGTTAAATCCGTTGGCGGAGACGGAGTCGTTATTCTCTTGATGGGAGACATTTGAATTTTTCTGAACAACGGAAACTTTGAATTCACTTTGAAAGGAACCTCTTCAGGAACATGCGCAAAAAATAAAACACGGTCCCCAGATATCACTCCTTCAAAACTCTCCAGGAGTAAATTTTCAAACTTATGCTCATGAAATTGCCAGAATTGAATCGAACTATCCTTATAATCTCCTCCTAAAAGCAAAAGCCTGCGCTTGAGCTGAGTAGTGAGGAAAAAATCCTGAAGTCGATATAGAGGTGAGAGCATGCGGAAAAAATAAAAAGGAATCTCTTCAGGTGAGAGACAAGTTTTCAGTTTTTCCTCGGCCGAGAGACCTAAAAGATGAATAAGACTAGCGTACTTAAGGTCCTGAGAGGTGCTGTATTCTCTATTCATCAATTCTGCAAACCGTGAATAAAGGGTCTTCATCCATTTTGGCCCCTGAAGCTCAAAGCGCAAAGGTCTGGGGCGCTTGGAGGAATCAAAACAGGCCGCTTCATAGCGCCGGAGTTCTTCCAGAAAATAAGTGTTAAAAGTCTCAGGCGAATCTTTATAAAGTAAATCCTGATCGGTGACATCGAGAAGTTCAGGGAATTTTCGCAAAACTTCTCGTAAATTTTCAAAAGGTGTCTGACCCAGGCAAAGTCGAATATCATTGGTTACAAACTCTAGACCTGCCGGCAAAAGAAACTGCTTTAAATCCAAAAGCTCAGGGATGTCATAAATTTTTCCCAGACGCAAAAGGGCCGAGATTTCCATCTCGCTTAAATAATGAAAATGATAACTGTCCCCCATAAAACGGGGATCATCAATTAAGAGAGTCGAGCGATTGCGCTTTAAAGAAATTAGTCCACGCACCAAGGAAATAAGCCCCATGCCAACAAGAATTTCCTGATATCGATTTTTTAACATGAAAGAACTTCCTTCTGAAATACCGGATAAGATTCAATCTGAGTTCTTAGTCTATCATGAACTTTAAATCCGGAAATATCTTCTGAAAGCCAGTTCATAAATTCCTGATTAGTTTTGACTTCTTTCATATTTCCTAGTGATTGCGCTAAATCAAACTCCGTTGAGCGGTGATTCACTGGTCCACAACTTAGGTGCTCACAGCCGGCCACCAGGGGCTCTAAAAGGGAATGAACACTCACGCCGAATCCTCCCCCAACGTAGGCCTTACTAAAATCAGCATAGAGCTCGCACAAGATGCCTTTTTTATTTAAAAGAATCGTTGGACCCCGGATGCCATCAAAAGTTGAATCTGAAACAATTTCCATCTTGCGCCCAAAGGCTTCGAGCTTTCGGGCCATCGCTTCTATAATTTCTGGTTTTAGCTGATGAGGAACAATGAACAGAAGAATATCGCTTGGAAGATTTTCAAGTAAAAATAAATCCTCAGGCCAGGCGTTACCAAGGATTAATCGCTTCTCTCGGGGGAATTGATCCAAGATTTTTTTTAATTCTGGATACTGTGGAAATATTTTAGCGAATTTTTCCAGTCGACCATGCAAGCGCCGATTAATCTGCTCCATTCTAAAATCATAAATCGTTCCCTGGATTCCCAATTTACTACCCTGCTCATAGTCGGCTTCAGTGGCAAAAACAGTAAAATCGGATCTTCGTAAAAAAGCGTATTTAATAAAGGACAAGGTTTTACCTTTGGCCCTTTCTTTTTTAAACGTAACCCAGATAAATTTTAATTTACGTGGCGATTTAAGACTCCAGACGAGAAACTCTGGAAAAAGATCATAGCGAACAAGGATCAAGGTCTGGGCACTGACCCAGGAAGAAAAGCTCAATCCCAAAATGGGATAACGAAAATAACGAATAAGTTTAGGTTGGTGTTTATAAAGTTCTAGAATCGTTTTCTCAACACTGGGAGAAAAGAAAACAAGCTCCAGTCTTTTTCCTTGAATCAATGCATCGTCAATCAGGCTCGCGACCTGTTGAAACTCTCCTTCACTAGAAAACTCAAAACACAAATCGGCCACCAGCCCATCAGACTTGAAGCTTCTGCAGCCTGGCTCACTGTTATTTTTATTTTCAAAACGAATGCGCTCTCGCACCTTGGGAAAGAAATAAAACAAGCCTTTTAAAAGCGTTAAGATAGGAAAATAAACAACCCATAAAAAAGCCGTCCCCAAGTACCAGCTCATGAGTGAACATCCATGCTAGTGAATGTTTCCAAAACCTGAGAGACAGTAATCTCTTGCATGCAATACAGCTGATCTCGAAAACATTTTTTGGATCCTGTGGTCGAGCAAGGTTTGCACCACATTTCTTTAGATAGGTAGCGTGACTTTGATCCATGAGGAGCAAATCCAAATCTCGGATCAGTCGGTCCAAAGATAGTCAGACACGGCACCCCGTGGGCCTCAGCAATATGGTTCATCCCTGAATCATTTCCAATACAGGCCTTAGCGCGTGAAAGAATACTCATGGACTCTTTCAGCGAGGTCTTGCCTTGAAGATTCATCAAGTGAGCAGACTGAATGCTTGAAAAGGCTTCACAAAAATTATCTTCAGGACCTGCAAGAACGACTATTTTAAAGTTCGTAGTCTCTA
>CANFNN010000054.1 GCA_947448095.1 Bacteriovoracaceae bacterium
AAGAGTCATAAAAGGGTGGTTCGGGGTAAAGAAATAAGGTCCACCGTTAATGCTATGAATATCTCCCCAGTAATCACTCACGAGAAGTTTTTTCACGTTAACGATTTTGTATTCTCCATCACGAAGTTTTTCGCCCAAAAGTACATCTTGAATATTTTTTGCGGAACCATCTGCCATTTCGACTTCAGTTCCGGCCACAAAACATCCGGTACAGCCAGAAGTTGTACTCATACTTGATGAGCCTACGCAGGCAGTTCCACCGCAGGAAGCTGCTGGGTTGCTGCATGAGCGGTATTTCCACTTTTGCCCACCCGAACATGCGCCGTAAGATCCCCAGGCCGACCAAACACCGTTAACGGGTGTGCATGAAGAAGTGCAGGCCCTCGTATCACCTGTAACATTTGTGCAGGCCGTACCTGTTCCAGATTTTGCTTGGGTGACGGTAAAATATTGGCTACTGGCAACGCATGTACTCCAACTACCAACACAGTTTATGTTAGCGACTCCACATATTGGTGCAGGAGTAGCAGGACAAGTCCACATCCCACCCGAGCCACATTGAATTCTACAGGAAGCGTCGCCCCGCCCGTATTGGCCTGGCGTACACGAAGTGGGTTGGCTGACACATAGACCGTGTAAACAAACATCAGTCATTCCAGGACAGTTACAGGAATCAGTACAAGTGGTTACAGTTCCAGAACATTGAATCTGGGCTTTTCCCGATGGCAAAATAACAAACTTCACACTTGTCGAATTTTTGGGGCAAGACACACTTGAGGTATCTAAGACATTGGCCAGGTTCATCCAGTCTTTAATGGCGTGACATCGACGAATTCCGTTTGAATCCCAGCCCGCAAATACTTGGCCAGTTGGGCACTTAAGGTCCACTATCTCGCATTTTTTATTAATGGAATTCCATTTAAAGAGCGTGTCGTCCGTGTTTGGATCATTATCAGCACCCAGTTCTTTACAGAAATCTTGAATGAGATTTTCATTCTCTCCTACCGTCACGGCATAACAAGACTCAAAGTCATTTGCAGTATTGGTTTGAATTTGAAGTTTAATCGTTTTGGTGAGTTGTTTTCCGCCATATCCCACGCCAGTTTTGCCATCCGTTTGATTGTCCAATTTTCCGTAACTGATTTTAAGATCTACCAGTGAACACCAAGTATCCTCACAGGCCAGGTCCATGCTGGTGATGGTCACGCTGTTGCTCATATAAGTGATCACACCGGACGATGGGTTGTAATCTTTAGTTGTAAAAACCGGAGTGGTGGAGCCAGCAGTTGAAATGGTTTGAACAGGTTGGGAAGTAATTGTCATGGCCCTTGCTTGACCCACGCCACTTCTAGCAGTGACTCGTCTTGTGCCTGTGACAACTCCAGCATTGATGAGAGTTTGGGTACAATGGTCTTTGTTTTGAAGAATCGAGTAAATTGAGGAATGAAGTTGCTCTACCCGCGATTTGGATTCTACACCTTTCTGCGCCATCTTTTGATCCGTCATCATCTTGGTTCCAACATACGCCATACCGGCCACAGCAGCGGCCAGGAGCATACCTTGAACAATTGCAAAACCATTTTGAGAGCGAAGTATTCTGTTTAACATTTAACTTATGATATCGCTTTGCCCTTAAATGAGAACTTATTTATTTAAAATAACGGGCAAGTGATTGAAAATGGATTCAGAGTGAAAAAGTCTGGTGCCAACAACTTAGGGCTGTCTAAGCGAGGAATAAATGGTTCTTAAGGGAAAGGATGGTATTTATTTTGGTAAATAAAAGGATATCGATTAGAATTAAAGGACATGGAAACCTCTTTTTGGAAAAAACTTGTCACTCAAAATGGCTTCACCTTGCCGGAGCTAATGATCGGCGGAGCTATTATCGCTGGCGTCGCTTTGGCCGGAGCGACACTTTTCAAGGATCAATCCCGAGCGCAGTCAAGGGTTGAGCACGATCAGATACTGGCCCAGTTTCACGCATCAATGGCCAAGACTTTAGAAAACTCAGTCAATTGTAATGCCACTTTAAGTTCTTATTTTGGCGCCAGTAGTGTGGGTGCCAGTGATTTAATTCCAGATATTCGAGTTTGTTCGAGTTCTGTCGGAAGTGCTTCTAAGTGCGCTGAGGGCTCTGGGCCTGGTGAAGTTATGAATGCGGCCATCGTAGCCTCGGAGGGCAAATTTATTGATCAAGAAGGGGACGGCTCTTTTTATACTCGCGTCTGTAATCTGGTTACAAATTCCTGCTCCCTAAATTTAGCCTCGCCCTCAACTCCCAGTTCCGTCAATACAGGTCGCCAAATCTGGACAATAACCTCTATTGCTCCCGGCGCTGCAGCTACGAAAACAGGCCCGTTTATTCTTAATTTAACTTATACTCTCAATCCGCGGATTGGAGTCCGAACGATTAGAAAGCAAATTTCTTTAAATGTCCGTTTTTCTAACAACGTTTTTCAAGAATGTTACAATAACCAAAAGAGCTCAATAACCACTCTGCAAAGTGACCTTTGCAAAAGTCTTTCTTCATTAAGTTCAACGGGCGTCACTTCAGATGGTCAAGTTGCAACTTTTAATGATCTGACTCAACAGTGCGAACTGAACACGAATCTCAAGGACTGTACTGCTCAAGGGATGATGGTTGAAGGCGTCCGATCGGACGGGACAGTTCATTGCCGTGCTATTTCGGAAGGCTTTGATCCCACTCCCTCAATCAATGGGTCTTCTACCTCTTGCTCATCCAGTTCTTCCACCGCGAAGTTACAATTTGTAGGTGGCCAGCTTCAAGTGGTTTGTACGCCATGAAGTTTTTAAACCAAAAAGGGATGACATTAACTGAGGTTCTAATAGCTGCCGCATTGATGGGAGGAGTCGCCCTAGTGACTGCCAAATTAATGGGAGAACAGTCAAATAGTCAGGCATATCTTAAGACCATGGCCAGTATCGCTTCAACCATGAGCATGGTGGAAAACAATATCCAGAATCCCGATAGCTGCAAGAGCATGTTTGCTGGTAAGCCACTGAACGTGAGTGCCTTCAGCCTTGGTACAGCTGGATTAGATGCTGATGTCCTGACGTTAGTCACACCCACTGGAGTTACCAAAGGGATTCTGGGCGAGAAAGAATATGGCGAGTTTTCAATTGCTAACAATGCGATCACTTTACAGCAATCAACGATTGGCACTTCAATTGCTGATCTTAAGATTACTTTTACTCCAAAAAATAAGACTTCACTCTTTGCGAATAAGCAGAGTATCACTAAGAAAATTTCTTTTGTTGTCGCTAAAGATGTTTCGACTGGTCTCATTGCATCTTGTGGAGCTGTCCTTGGCGACTCAAACCTTTCCGCCAAAAAAACCTTTTGCCAGTCTCTTGGAGGAGCGGCAACTTGGAACGGGTCGACATGTACTCTTCTTTCTGTGAAATGTCCTTACGGTCAGGTAGGAACTAGGCTAACAAGTCTTGGGGGAATTAATTGTGAAGATCTTTCTTCTCAGGTAAATCTGACTGAACTTTTTGACACCACTCCTGTTAGTTGCTTAAATAAGCCAAATCTTCAGATTATAAATTCTGGAAATAAATTTAAGTTATACTGTTATTAAATATGCGCATAGAAATCCTTGTGGACAACGAAGAACCTCGGATCTTCACACTCAACAAACCGAAAAATTTAATAGGCTCCCAGGAGAGCTGTGAAGTCGTACTCAAGGCCAACGGGATTAGCCGTAAACACATCACTATTGTTAATGAAAATGATAAATACTTTGTTATTGATCAAGGCTCTACCAACGGTACTTATATCAACGAAGAAAGATTAGTCCCCGGAAGAATGATTGAGTTTACTTCATTCTTTCCTATGCGATTGGGTGACAATGTCTTAATAACCTTGCTCTCTGATTCGGATTCGCCTGATTACGATAGTGATGGAAATTCCCAAAAGCAAAGTGATTCCTCCGACACGGATGGAGCAACACGCGCCATTTCTTTAAAAGATCTGCAATCTGTCAAAACAGAAAAACTAGTCAGAAAGCGGGAAGATGCAGTTGTCAAAAGAAATGCCCTGGCCAGAGGTCGTCCTTTACCAAAAGTGAAAGATAAAACACGAATGCTCTGGGCTCAACTATTTGGAATTGGAATTATTGCTGTTGCCGTTTATTACAATGTTTATGAAAGTGTTCCTCCAGAGAGTGGACCGCCTCCAGTTGCAAATGTCGTTCAAGTTGAAAATAAGATGGTGCCTAAAATAAAATTTCCGATTCTTGGTGTTAGTGATTTTACTCCGAAAGAGAAGTTTGATGAACTCAAAAAAGGGATGTCTTGCTCGACAGACTTGGAAAAGTATTTATGTGAGAGATTTCCTGCCGAAGTTGGTAACGTTGTTCAAGTCGGAACGATGGTGCATGTCTTTATCGACGGTTCCATTTATTTTCAAAAAGCTCGCGACTTGATACCGGCCTATAACCCTCTGCCGGGCGAAGGTGTTGACACTAAAAGTGAGCAAAAATATAGAGATGACTTAAAGTTCATGACTGTAGCGTTTTTTTTGAGTGAAAAAATTCCCAAAGATCTTAATTATGAATTGCTTAAAGAAGTGAACATGACTTTTATTATTTCCTACTCAGGCGTTGATTCAGCGAACGAAGTAGTTGCTCTGGCGATTGTTCCCGAATCATTGGATAAACTTAGTAGACTTCTTGAGCCCAAGCAGTTAGATCTCGCAAGAAGATATGGGGCAAACGCACTGTCTTCATTAAACGATTACTTCAAAATCTATTAGAGCGTTTTAAGAAATTCAATCAATTCTAGTTTTTGTTCCTGAGAGTAGATTTCCTGACCATTAATTATAAATATTTTCTGATCGTGGCCTGAATTTGAAAGACCCTCTCTTTGAGTGTCATAAAAATAATCTGCATTCTTTTTCCAGGCATCAGGAGTTTTGTCTCCTAAAGGATAACCCACACATTCTTGGTCAAAGTCTCTGCTTTTATCAACTGCCTTACCTGAATAATAGGACTTGGGACGTAAAGAGCTGGGAGTCAGGAGGGCGCATAAATTTGGAATAGAGTTGTTATGAAAATATGGCCACCTGGCCCAGATTCCTTCAAGAGGTGGTGGTACATATCCTTTTTGTGGTTCAACTAAGGTTTTAATATTGATTGAGATTTGAAGCTTATTCAGCTCATCAGCAAACTCTCGCATCCCAAGGTAGCGACCAGGATCTGTTCCGACATCAATTACGGGAGTTTTTTTGTGATAAGTGACTTTAAAGTTTTGAATCAAATGAACTGAGGAGAGTTGACTGGCGTCAGGACGGTCCCATCCTTTTTCATAAACGCCGTGACACTTTTGGCAGGACTCAACAAAATGCTTTTGACCTCTTTTGGCCTTTTCAATATCCAGCGCATCTACACCAAAAAACTTTTCATATCTTGGTGGCATAGTTGCAAATACGGCCGTCGTTAGAGCTTCAATTTGATGCGTATTTTCCTGCATCCAAACTTCAAGCTTTTTAAGATCTGTGCCTCTGCCAATTTCATTCCAGAGAAAATTTGTATGCACGGGATTTCCCGCCACAATGGAGCCATCAGAGAGCCAGCGATTTTTATATTTTACATTCCACCAAACGGCCGGTTTAGAGTCTGCGACCATTGTTTCTAATTTATTTGGGCGAGTCGAGCGTGCTGAGTGCTCTGTTCTTGTCGAATAGGGATCTTGCTCTCTTTTGGCGAGTGAAAGAGCAACTTGCGCAAGACTCGTATCAAGGCCCAAGACCGAAGGTTTTTTAGCACCAACCCATTTAGTTGCGGCTTTGGCCTTTAACATCATCAGACGTTCGCCTTCAGTTGTCTTAAGTAGGTTTTTAAACAGAAATGAATTCACATAGGGAGCATATGCCTTGCCCTGGCGGAAAAATTCATTGGCCCTTGGAAAACGGTTAGTGAGTCCTAGAACTTTTACGCCAAAAAGATCTGAGGCGTGGCAGGCAGCACAGCCAAAAGTCATGGCCTCGCCATTTTCAGTATGAATGAGAGTTGCTCCCATCGGGAGTTCTTTTTCAGTTGCTAATAAATCAGGAAGAGGGTTTGGATTTTCATCTTGTGGTGAATTGGGGAACTCGTGAACGCCAAGCCAATTAAATACGTCTTTCATCGACTTAAATGGCGAAACAACCCGGGCCATGTCAAATAGGATTTTTCTTACAGGATCATTCGCATCACTTTCAAAAAATGTTTTAACTGGTTGATAGGGAATTAACAAATCACTAATTGTGACGGGATAGAACAGGGCAGCCTTTCTTCCTTCATTCACTTGCAATTCAAAATTTTTCGTTTCTAGTTGGTAGATATTTGTCCGAGGGGCAAGAACTTCGAAGTCTCGTTCCCAATTTTGGGCCATCGCCGAAAAAGAGAGAAGGGTAAACAGAAAGTGTTGAGTTGTTTTCCAAGTATTCATCCCCTTATCTTTCAAAACCTGATGGTAGCAGTCAACTGATGTTTTCTAACATTGTGATTGGGATTAGGTGTTAAAAAAAAAGAGATTTGGTGTGTTGACGACAATTATGAATTCGTAAATGATGTTCCGGAAATCACCTAAGCCATGATTTCACTCCCAGATCTTATAAGAGGGCCATCGTCTTGACCGCGATGGCCTTTCTTGTTTTAGGAAACTTTCTTAACTTGATTCTGAATTTTTTGAAATTCTTTTGAAATTTTTGAAGCGTCGAGGGGAAATTGGTAATAACCAGAAGCTCCAGAAACTGTTTTGGCATGGGCCTGAGCTTTCTCTGGTGAGATGGCCTTGGCCATGATCATCGTTTTAGTTGTCGGCATTTTGGCCTTAATCTGCGCACACAGCTGATTCACTGCTTTAGGATTAGCGTCATAATTAAAAACCACAATTTGAAAAATCTTATTTTTCAGGCACTGATTAAGTTCAGGAAGAGTTTTAATGATTTTATAGGCAAATCCCTTGGGAAATTGAGCTTGGGATTTCTCAAATAAATCAGATCCAAAGTCAAAAAGGATGACGGGATAACTAGCCTCACTAGGCTTGGTTGCTGCAGGTGTAGGTGCCTTACTTCTTTGGTCAAGAAATTGTTCGGCGAAATCCTCTGCATTTTGTCCGAGCTCAGCATCTTCAGCGGCCGTATTGAATTCCAGCTCCGAGCCGATATTGGCCAGATCCTCTTCCTGCTTAAGCTTCTGTTTTTTTAGGGCGTTAAGGTCCAACACTACCGTTGGCTTATCGTCTTCATCTACTCCCGACATTGGGCTCCTCGACTGGTAAGTATCTATAAGTCTTCATCCTATCGTCAAAAAACGGTAAAACCTTAGCTCAAGTTTTAGGGGAAAAAACCGACAAGTACCATAAGGAAAGGAATGTAAACAAATGGCACTGGATGATCTAGATCTCGAATTCGAAGACGAAGAAGAGATGAAAAAGAAGAAAAACGACGCCGTCCATCAGGACGTGGATTTGGAATTCCAAATGCAAGACGGCGGAGTGAAGGCGAGACCATCTCGCCCAGGGGCACCACCGCCTCCTGCAGGAGTGCGCCCACAACAACCAATGGCACAAGTTCAAAAACTAGATGATGCAAGGGCCGCACAACAATTGAAGCGACCAGTTGCTCCAGTCTCTACAGCTCCTCGTTCTCCCGGAGAAGCTACTTCTCCACGAAGCGTAGGAGCGACTGCTCTCAAAACACAATCACAACCAGTTGCTGAAGGTCACTATGATCTGGAGAGCGAAGAAATTGTTCAATTAAGAGAACGTGCTCGTAAGGCAGAATTTGATGCAGACGTTCGCGTTCAGGTAGCCGAGTTTAAAACAGAAATTTTAAGTGAACTACTTGGTGATATGAAACTAATGGAACATCAAGTGAACCAATTACTCGTGCGAATTAATGCCAAGCATCCTGATATGAAGCAAGAAGCATTAATGATCAAAAAGTTACTTGCCGACTTCACTGCAAAAAAAAGAAAATAGATCATCCCTAAACCAAGGATGAATCTTGTCTTATTTTCTCATTTTCCTCATCATCATTTCTCCAGCATTTGCCACACTTGATAATATCCAGGTCAAAAACTTTGATTTTAATTATGTTTCCCCTCAAGGCAGTGGTCAGGTAGAAAAAGTTTCCATTGGAATCACGCTGCGTGAAGAAACCTATCCTGTCGAAATTTTTCGAAGAGATCAATCTTTAGATGTTCTTTCACCCTTCGTTGATTTTCAATGGGTCAATCCCATTGAGTTCTTCCACAATATGAAAAGTGCTTCTGCTCAAAAGCTTAACTTAAAAGTTGATCGGAAGAATCACTTCCTAAGAGGGGAGTTGGTCAAGATTGCGGGTGAAAAAACTCAGGAGCTTGTGTTTGAAAAATTTGATCTCAATTGTTCAGGCCAATCTGTAGCAAGGGATCCGGCCGAACGTATAAAATCAGATTGTTTAGAAAAAATGGAAGCATCAATTGCTCATATTGAATTGCCACTCCCATTTGTTTTGGCCATTGCCTCTGAATTGCCAGATGTTTCAGGTGAAAATGAAAATGATATGCCGGCCAATGATTTCTCACTTTCAATTTCCCAAGGCGACTTCTTCTCTCACATGAAAATCAAACTGGGAGTAAAGGCCTATTTAAAACTTTGGGGTCACGCCCAGTTTGAGCAGGAAGGAAAAGTTCTCGCGATCAGAATGGATACAATTAAGTTTGGTATTTTGCCAGTTACAGACTTGGTGATGGATTTACTAGTTAGACAGATTCGCAATCCAATAGTCACTGTCACCCCACCATGGATTCGCATCCAAATAGGAAAACAATGAAACCTATCGTTAAAAATATTGTAGGAGTTGAAAGTCTTTGTATCGAAAATAAAGATCCTGAGACTGCGGTCGTTTTTTTTCATGGCTACGGCGCCAATATGCAGGATCTTTTTCCTCTCTGGGAAATGTGGGATAACGGAAAGTTCAATTGGTATTTTCCTAACGGGATCTTGCCGCTGCCTATGGGGTATTATGAGGGGCGGGCCTGGTTTTCGATTGATATGGAAGCTCTTGATCGGGCCATTCGCACCGGAGAGTTTAGAAATATGGCGACTACCATTCCACCGGAACTTGACCTGACTTTGAAGCAGCTTGAACTATTTATTCGTGAAATTTCGAAAACGCATAAGAAAATTATTCTTGGTGGATTTTCTCAAGGGGCGATGTGCGCCTCTCACTTAGCACTCATTCCAGGTCTTCCTATTGAGGCCATGGTTCTTTTATCAGGTGCCCTTTTGGCCGAAGAACGATACCCAAAGGTTGCTAAGGGGATTCCTTTTTATCAATCTCACGGAACCAAGGATCCCATTTTGCCATTTAAAGGGGCGCAGATTCTTGAGCAAAAATTGAAAGGTTTAAATTTTCAGGGACAATTGGAAGTGTTCGAAGGTGGTCATGAAATTCCCATGAAGGTTATTCAAGGAGTCAAAGCCTTCTTGTCTAATTATTAGCTGGCGCCATCAGCATGGCCTTAACTGTTTCTTTGGTTGAAATATCAAAACTATCATTAAAAAATTGAAGCTCTTTTGATGTCACTCTCTCAACTCCCATCGCAGCACCCAGATAGCCAGCATAAATGTCTTTAATTTTCCATTCATGCTCACGATGATCTAGCTTTTCGGGATCCACAAGGAGGTACCGGTAGTCTGAGGTGGTCGTAACAAATTCGTAAGTCAGGTTTAAGAGGAGAGAAGCAGTATAGGCCATGTCATTTGGTACTCCAAGAGTCTTAAGTCTCATGGACAAGTACATAGGAACGTAGAAATGGTAAATAGCACGATTCAAAGTTCCCCTGAGAGAGCGAGGATAAAAAAGGGGTTGGAAATCGCGTCTGACCTTAGTGTAGTCAAACATTAAGTTCATCGTATCAATAGTTTTTGCGAGTAAATCTTTGTTTGTATTGAAAGAGGCATTGCCTTTGATGCGAGCTTTTTCTAAGTACAAAATATGAAGTTTTGCAATTGAGGTATCTTGAAAAAGAATCGCTACAACCTTAGAAGATAATTCTGTCTCTTTATAATGAGCTAAAGTGAGTTCCCATAAATTGAAATTAGGATTCAAACCCAAGAGATAATCATTCATCTCATTTTGCAGATCATTCAAATATCTTGTCGTTACTTCAGATGAGAGTAATTGAATGTATTCATTTTTAAATGCGACAAAGATGTAAGAAGTTAAGTTTGGAATAATCACATCAGTATCTAGAACGGTCACCATCTGCGAAACAGCCTCCTTACAGGGGGCGAGTTTTGGCTTGGGTAGATAGAACTCACAACGCTTACCGATCAATGAAGAGAGAAGGGAGAATTTGTCTTCACTCTCGAGTCTTGGTGCAGCATTCGACTGACCACTTGCAGAATAAACGAATAGAAGAGAAAAAATGCTTAATAAAACCTTTTTCATATCTGATAAAAATAGTCTGAGGGCGTTTGATGGTCAACTTGAAAGAATGGCGCGTAGTGGCACTTGTTTAACTAATGATTTTTCCTTGGATTAACATTTTCAGTATCTCAAGCTTTGCCTTATAATATTCCTATTATTTAACCTCCAAAATTAGAGTTTTTTTATGTCATTATCCCACGATTATTCCTATGTTTCTTCTTCTGATAATACTTATATCGATGGTCTTTATATGGATTATCGCAGAAATCCTGAATCAGTTGATACATCATGGAGACAATTTTTTAAAGGTGTCGAGTTTGCTCAAGGCCAAGCTCCATCTGCGACGACTTCTTCCCCAGTAGCGGGTGCAAATCTCGTTAAAGAATTCAAAGTTTTTCGTTTAATCGACGCCTATAGAACGAGAGGGCACTTAATTTCTACTACCAATCCCATTCGAGAAAGAAAAAACCGCTACCCCCATTTAGATTTAGAGGATTTTTCTCTAACGAATGCAGATCTTGAAGAATCATTCATGATTGGTGAAGTTATTGGTAAAGGTAATTCCAAACTTAAAGATATCATCAGTCATTTAAAGGCAATTTATTGTGACACCATAGGTGCTGAATTCATGCATATTGCGGACGTTGAGATTCGTGATTGGTTTCAGACAAAATTTGAAAGTACTTCAACGAATAAAAATTTTTCCATCGAAAAGAAAAAAAGAATCCTCTCAAAGCTGAATGAATCTGTGGCTTTTGAAAACTTTCTTCATACAAAATATGTGGGTCAGAAAAGATTTTCGCTCGAAGGTGGAGAAAATACCATTCCTGCACTCGATGCCATCATCAATGCGTCTGCTGCCCTAGGAGTTGAGGAAGTTGTGATTGGTATGGCCCACAGAGGTCGCCTCAATGTTCTTGCTAACATTATGGGTAAAACCTATGAATACATCTTCAATGAATTTGAAGGTCAAGCGACTCCTGACTTAACCATGGGTGACGGGGACGTGAAGTACCACATGGGTTACTCGTCACATATTTCGACGACCGGTGGTCAACATGTTTACTTAAAACTTATGCCAAATCCTTCTCACCTTGAAGCGGTAAGTGCCGTGGTGCTAGGTTATTCTCGTGCCCAGGGTGATACACTTTATAAAGAAGATCCAAATAAAATTCTTCCTATCATTATTCATGGTGATGCAGCCGTAGCTGGTCAGGGAATTTGTTACGAAACAGTTCAGATGTCTGGACTGAAGGGTTATAACGTTGGTGGGGCGATTCATTTCACTATTAATAACCAAATTGGTTTTACAACTGACTTTGATGATGCTCGATCGTCGATATATTCAACGTCTGTAGCAAGAGTTATTGATACACCAATTCTGCATGTGAACGGTGATGATGCTGAGGCAGTGGTCTATACTGTGGAGCTTGCTTCAGAGTTTAGAGCAAAATTTCATAAAGACATTTTTATTGATATGGTTTGCTACCGTAAACACGGACATAATGAATCTGATGAGCCGAGATTTACTCAGCCTTCTTTCTATAAATTGATCTCTCAACACGCTAATCCGCGTGAAGTTTATAAAGATAAACTAATTGAAGGGAAACAAATTGAAGCCCAGTTAGCGGTTCAAATGGAAGAACAATTTAAGAATCTTCTTCAAGATCGTTTTAATTTAGTCAAACAAAAGCCTCTTCCTTATCTTTATCAAAAGCCAGAAGAGCAGTGGGAGTCTTTCCGCCGTTCGACGCCTAAGGATTTTGATTACTCACCCAAGACGGCCGTTTCAAAGGATGTCCTTGAAAGAAATCTCAAGGCGCTGACAAGTCTTCCGCCTCACTTTAAAGCGATTCAAAAAATTGAAAAGCTTCTTGAAGAAAGACAAAAACGTTGGACTGATGATCAGTTTGATTGGGCGATGGGTGAATTGATGGCCTACGGCTCTCTTCTTCAGGAAGGGATTTCTGTCAGGATGTCTGGCCAGGATTGTATCCGGGGAACATTTTCCCATCGCCATGCTGGTGTAGTGGATGAAATCAATAATACTCGTCACTTGTTTTTAAATAATGTTGCTGAAAAGCAAGGTCACTACCGAATCTATAACTCACTTTTATCTGAATACGCAGTTCTTGGGTTTGAATACGGCTATTCATTAGGATCTCCTAGTTCATTGAATATCTGGGAAGCTCAGTTTGGTGATTTTGCCAATGGTGCACAAACGATTATTGATCAATTTATCGCTTCGGGAGAATCCAAGTGGCAGCGCCAGTCTGGCATCGTGATGATGCTTCCTCATGGTTATGAAGGCCAGGGTCCTGAGCATTCTAATGCTCGTCCGGAAAGATTTCTTCAACTTGCTGCTGAATGGAATATGGTTGTCGCTAACCTTACGACTCCCGCTAATATGTTCCATATTCTGCGCCGTCAGGTGAAATGGGACTTTAGAAAACCTTTGATTATTTTTACTCCAAAATCTCTCTTAAGACATCCTGAGTGTGTCTCAACGCTTAAGGATTTTACTGAGGGGGGGTTCCAAGAAATTATTGATGATTCTTACGTCACTACAAAAGACGTAAAACGTCTGATCATGTGTACTGGCAAAGTTTACTATGACTTAAAAGCTAAACAGCAAAAAGATAAGCGCAAAGACGTGGCGATTGTTCGTCTAGAACAAATCTATCCTATGCCAGAAGAACAAAGCTGGAAGCTGTTAGAAAAATATAAGAGTGCAGAGAAAGTGTGGGTCCAAGAAGAGCCTAAAAATATGGGTGCCTTCACATTCCTTCGCCGTTATGT
>CANFNN010000055.1 GCA_947448095.1 Bacteriovoracaceae bacterium
GAATACTTTTTCAATTTCAGCTTTGCACTCGGCTTGAATCGTCGAATATTCACGAAGCTCAGAGATCAAAGGAATCATGATTTCAGGCAATACTTTTATCCCTTTTTGATCTGACTCAATCGCAGCTTCAATGATCGCTCGAACTTGCATCAAATAAATTTCAGGATAAGTAATCGCTAAACGGCAACCTCGGTGACCCAGCATAGGGTTAAACTCATGAAGAGCATCGTTTCTTTCTTGAACAGCTTGAATGCTGATACCAAGAACATCGGCCAATTCTTGCTGGTCTTTTACTTGGTGAGGTAAGAACTCATGCAGAGGTGGATCTAGTAAACGGATATTCACCGGCAGACCACTCATCTCTTTAAAAATCCCATTAAAATCAGCGCGCTGAAAAGGCAGAAGTTTATCCAGAGCTTTTTTACGGTCTCTATCGGTTTCAGCAAAAATCATTTCTCTGACAGCGAGAATTCTCTCAGGGGCAAAGAACATATGCTCAGTTCGGCACAGTCCAATTCCTTCAGCGCCAAATTCAACGGCGGTTTTAGCATCTTCAGGCGTATCAGCATTAGTTCTCACTTTTAATCTTCTGGCAGCATCGGCCCATTTCATGAAGGTTGCAAAATCAGCAGTGATCTTGGCCTCAATTGTGGGAATAACGCCTTCATAAACTTCACCGTTAGCACCATCAAAAGTGATGTAATCACCTTCTTTAAAAACTTTGCCTTTAACTGTGAGCGTTTTATTTTTTTCACTAATCACGAGGGCCGTACATCCAGCGATACAAGGTTTCCCCATTCCTCTGGCCACAACTGCAGCGTGCGAAGTCATTCCTCCACGAGCAGTTAAAATCCCCGTCGCAGCTGCCATTCCTCCGATATCTTCCGGTGAAGTTTCAGCACGAACTAAAACCACTTTCTTCCCGTCTTTGGCCCAATCTTCAGCATCTTTAGAGGTGAAAACCATCTGACCTGAAGCAGCTCCCGGAGAAGCTGGCAGACCCGTAGCGATAGTAACTTTTTTAGCTTTTGGATCAAGACGCGGATGAAGCAGTTGGTTTAAATCTTCTGGATGAATCCGGAGAATGGCTTCTTTTTCAGAAATCATTTTCTCGGCGACTAAATCCACGGCCACTTTAAGAGCCGCATTCACTGTGCGTTTAGCGTTTCTTGTTTGAAGAATATAAAGTTTATTATTTTCAATCGTGAACTCAATGTCCTGCATGTCTTTATAGTGATTTTCAAGTGTCTTATAATCAGCGACTAAATCGGCATAAGCTTTTGGCATAACCTCTTCAAGCGTCAACTGATGTTTATTTGATTCCATTTTTGAATCATTATTGATGGGTTGCGGAGTACGGATTCCTGCCACCACATCTTCACCTTGAGCATTAACAAGAAATTCTCCAAAGAATTTTTTCTCTCCTGTTGAAGGATCTCGAGTGAAGCATACACCTGTAGCACAAGTGTCACCCATATTTCCAAACACCATGGACTGGATATTCACTGCCGTTCCCCAATCATGAGGGATATTGTTCATTTCGCGGTATTTAGTCGCACGGTTATTGTGCCAAGAACCAAAAACTGCAGCGATGGCTTTCCAAAGTTGTTCAATAGGATCTTGAGGAAAAACAATTCCGTGATCTTCTAAAAGAACACTCTTATAAACTTTAACCAGTTCTTCTAGATCCGAAGCCGTGAGCTGAGTGTCTTCATGCACGCCACGCGCCTCTTTAAGATCTTCCATATTAGATTCAAGATGCGAAGTATTTACACCCAAAACAACGTTTGAATACATCTGAATAAAGCGGCGATATGAATCCCAGGCAAAACGGGGGTTACCAGTTTTTTTGGCCATTCCAATAACTGTCTTATCGTTAAGACCTAAGTTTAAGACCGTATCCATCATGCCTGGCATAGAAGCCCTGGCACCAGAGCGAACAGAAAATAAAAGAGGATTTTCAACATCACCAAATTTTTTACCGGTAAGTTTTTCTACCCACTCTAAAGCCTCAGTCGCCTGAGTGCGAATCTCAGCAGTAATTTGTTTATTGGCCTTGTAGTAATCAAGGCAAGCTTCCGTGGTGACAGTAAAGCCAGGAGGAACCGCCAACTTCAAGTTACACATCTCGGCGAGGTTTGCACCTTTTCCGCCTAAGAGGCCTTTCATGTCTTTGTTTCCGTCAGTTAGTTCACTTGAAAATTTATAAACCCATTTAGTCATGAGAGATCCCCGGTATTAGAGAGAAAATTTTTCTTTTAAATATGTTTTCACTTTATCAACAGCAATTCGTTCCTGAACCATTGTATCGCGGTCACGAACGGTGACAGTGTGATCAGTTAAAGAATCAAAATCGACAGTGATACAAGCAGGTGTGCCGATTTCATCTTGGCGACGGTAACGTTTACCAATGGATCCCGCTGTATCGTATTCACATTTGAAATCTTTTTGAAGATCACGCAAAAGGCTCGTGGCCACGCCTTCAAGTTCTGGCTTTTTCATTAGAGGCATGATCGCAGCTTTAATCGGAGCGAGCGAGGGTTTGAATCTCATCACGACACGTTCTTTTTCCGCATCACCAGGAAATTCTGTGCGGTAAGCATCACTCATAATCGCCAGCATACAACGGTCACAGCCAACAGATGTTTCAAGCACGTAAGGAATGAATTTTTTATTTCCATCCATTTGATCAACATACTGAAGATTTTTCTTGGAGAACTCAGCGTGCTGCTTTAAATCGAAATCCGTACGAGAGTGAATTCCTTCCATTTCGCCCCAGCCGTGAGCAAATTCATATTCAATATCAAAAGCCGCATCTGCATAGTGAGCAAGAGCATCGTGTTTTTTGAATTGGAGTTTTTCTTTTCTCAGACCATTTTCAAGATGCCAGTTCCAGCGAATTTCTTTCCACTGCTCCATCGCTTCCATTTGAGTTCCTGGTTTGATGAAGTATTGCATTTCCATTTGTTCGAATTCACGAGTTCTGAAAATGAAATTTCCAGGAGTGATTTCATTTCGGAAAGCTTTCCCGATTTGAGCAATACCAAAAGGAAGTTTTCTTCTCATTGTGGATTGAACGTTCATGAAGTTCACAAAAATACCTTGGGCCGTTTCCGGACGAAGATAAACCACAGAGGCAGTTTCTTGAACTGGTCCCATGTGAGTGGTGAACATCAAGTTAAAATTTCTTGGTTCAGTAAATGAATCTTTGGCCTTACAAGTTGGGCAAGGAGCTGTGAGGTCAATATTGTCGGCACGAAAGCGGCCTTTACAAGATTTACAATCCACCATGGGATCAGTGAAGTTATCCACATGCCCTGAAGCTTTCCAAACTGTTGGATGCATCAGAATAGCGGCATCGATTCCATCGATATCGTCTCTGAAAGTCATGGCCTTCCACCAAGCACTCTTCACATTATTTTTTAGTTCAACACCTAACGGACCCATGTCCCAGCATGAACCAAGTCCGCCGTAAATTTCTGAACTTTGAAAAATAAAACCGCGACTCTTACAATGGGCGACCAAATCGGCCATGGACTTCAGATTTTCTTCTGACACAATGCTCTCCTGATGATGATTTTGACCTCAAAGTTTTATCACAAAACTAAGGAAAAAGCCCACCTAACCGATGGGGTTTGTGAGGGAAAGCATGACGCGAATATTCTTCTTTTTTTACATCCTGACTGCATCACTCGGCTTTGCCCGTGCTGCCCTTTGTCCGGAGATTTCCCCCGAGGAGATTCTTAAATCCGTGCGCCTACATGGCTTTGCGTGCACCCAAATCAATTTAACTGGCTGCGCCTACCAGCAGTGCACAGGCAAAGTGGCGAATTATCCCCAACCAGTCCTGATCACCATTCCAGAAACAGTGACTTCACTGAGACTTCATTTCCATGGCCATCTCTTGGGTCTTGCCAGCACGAGACCTTATGAGGGAGCTTTGCCCGAAATGATTCAGGCCTTTGGTCTTCAAAAAAGTCTCTGCACAAGTTCTGAAGTGACTATTTTCCCTAAGAGCCTGGGTGCTAACACCACTTATAAAGATTTCTTTAAAGATTCTCAGGCCTACACACAATTTTTCACTGATATCCAAAGTACACTTGGAAACCATCTTAAAGACTCTCCCCTGCATCTCTCAGGTCACTCTGGTGGCGGAAAATATGTGGCAGGTGCTTTAAGTGCGGGCATTAAAACAAGTAAGGTAAGTATCTTTGACGGGATCTATAGCACTTCAACTAAAGAGGCCCTGAAACAGTGGTACTTCAAAGACTCAGGCCAGCTCACAATTGCGACTGTCAAAGGCATGGACCCAGAGAAATTCGCCACACAACTCAAAGCGGAGCTGGGAGGAAAATTTATTTCAAGCAAAAATACTTTTGGAAAAACTGTCTACGATATTCATAAAAGTGGAAATTTTATTCATTACTCGCGAGGCGCAGGCGCTGTGGCACACTTTGAAACAGTCACCGAAATCTGGCCTGGCACCAATTAATCTCTCTGAGATAACTCAAAAAGTTTTTTATACTCACCATTTTTAGCAATCAATTCGGGATGGCTTCCCTCTTCGATTTTCACTCCATCCTTCATCACCACAATGCGGTTAAAATCTTTAAGAGTAGAAAGTCGATGAGCAACGGCAACCACTGTTTTATGTCCTGCTACTCGCTCCAAGGCTTTCTGAACAATTTTTTCAGATTCATTATCTAATGCAGAAGTGGCTTCATCAAAAAGAAGCACATCACGATTTTTTAAAAAGGCTCGGGCAATAGTGAGGCGCTGGCTCTGACCACCTGAAAGTCTTACACCCCTGTCTCCAATTTGAGTTTCAAGCTTATTGGGCAAGTCTTTAACAAATTCCCAAGCATAAGAAATTTCAAGCGCATGCATAATCTCTTCATCCGTGTGGGCGTCCCCTGTAGTGAGGTTTTCTTTGATAGTATCGTTAAAGAGAAAAATGTCCTGACTAACAAGTCCAAAAACTTTTCGCACCGACGAGAGGCTATAGTGATTAATGTTCACACCATCAATCAGGATTTCTCCTTGAGTGACAGGATAAAGTCTCAGAAGTAAACTCACCAAAGTCGATTTTCCAGAGCCAGATAATCCCACAAGACCAATTTTTTCGCCCTTATTGATGAGCAGATTAAAGCCATTAAGAACTGTGCCCTCTCCGTAAGAAAAGGAAACATTTTTAAATTCGATGGTCTGATGAAAACCTGAAAGCTCTTCAAGACTTTTTTGCGCTTCTTCTTCTACATCGAGTAAAGCAAAAATTCTGGTCGCTGCCGCTTGCGCCTGATTGAGTTTGGCATTGGCCTTACTGAATCTTCTGACTGGATCCATGAACATCGCCAGGGCCGCCACAAAAGAAATAAATCCACCGGTCGTGAGTTGTCCGGTTGTGATGCGGTGGTGAGCAAAAATGATCACTCCCCCAAAAGCAAATGAACCAATTAATTCCACCAAAGGATGAGAGATCTCCTCTGCTGAGTTACTTTTTTTACGGTTACCTAAAAAACGTGTCTGAGTTCTTTCAAAGCGCTCGACAATGTAATCACGCAGCCCAAAAGCCTTAATGATTTTCTGGCCACCCAGGGCTTCACTCACAATGTGAGTCATTTCGGCATTTTCTTGTTGAGCCTTTCCGACATAGCGGCGGATGCGCTTACCTGAAAAATGCAGTGTAACCATGAATAGTGGAGCGGTGGCAAAAATAATGAGAGTTAATTGCCAGTCGTGATAAAAAGCCACTCCCAAAAGTGAGATCGCCGTTATCGGTTCCCGAATCACTTCTAGTGAATTCTTAAAGGCTTCCGAAAACACCATCGTGTCACTCATGATAGTAGAAATCAGATTGCCCTGTTTTTGCTGAGAATAATATTTGGCCGGTAGAAGCTGAAACTTGTCGTAAATCTTAGACCGAATCAAACGAGTGGATTTATCCACCACCTGTCTAAGACCAAAATAGTGATAGTAGCGCAAAGGAAAGTTAAGGATACCTAGGCCAATTAATAAGAGCGCAAGATTGCGAGCATCCTCGGAAGATGATCCAGCCGCAAAACCTTTATCAAAAATATCCTTCACCAAAAAGGCTTCATAGGCCTTGATCGCGGCCAAAGGAAAGGCCAAAAGGGTCGCGAGAACGGCTTCCTTCCAAAAAGGACGAAGATATGGGAACATTAACTTGAGAACGCTAATCATTTGACCATCTTAAGCTTTAACGGAGGCTAAGTAAATTAAAACACGGAAGGCCATCTTTCTCGATCGCGACGGAACCTTGATTCTGGA
This sequence comes from Bacteriovoracaceae bacterium, assembly GCA_947448095.1. Lineage (GTDB taxonomy): Bacteria > Bdellovibrionota > Bacteriovoracia > Bacteriovoracales > Bacteriovoracaceae > Peredibacter. The sequence continues at coordinate 6,289 of CANFNN010000055.1, forward strand.
TAAAAATTATCTCGCCCATGTGGAGGATATTGAATATTTTCCGGACACCATGAAGGCATTGCAGATTTTACAGAATTTGGGCTACGAGCTTTTTGTAGTGACCAATCAATCCGGCGTCGGTCGCGGTTATTTTTCTCTTGAATCGGTTTATGTCATTCATCGCCAACTTCAAAATGATATGCGCCTGCACAAGCTTCAGCCTTTTAAAGACTTCGCCATATGCCCCCATGCCCCTGATGACAATTGTCATTGCCGAAAACCTTCTGGGAAAATGATCCAGGAACTCATCTCCAAGTACCATGTGGATCCAAAGCATTCCTTCATGGTGGGAGATAAAATTATTGATGCTGAATCGGGAATAAATGCCGGGATTGGTGGCGTGCTAGTTCGGAATTCTCAAGAATCAGACTTACCTTTTTATAAGACCCTGCTTGATTTTGCCAATCACCTTAAAAGCAGCCCATAGGATTTTAATTCGACTGGTCTGAGCTGAAAGTGATGACAGAAAAATTGAATCAATTTATCGGCTTCCTGAAAATTGGTGCCAGTTAATTCCAGGTAGTCTTGATATTTGGTTTGATAACCTTTTTTAATACGCAGTAAAAAACCTTTTTCATTTTCAGCATTCACGCATTGAGTGCAGGCAAAATGTCCATTCGCTGCCAGAAAAGTCACTCCGGGTGCCTCCATTAAATCAGTTGCACAGTAAGAGCAATGATCCGTCTCGGGCATAATTCCTAAATGAAAAAGAAGCTTAATCATGAACAAAGTCAGATGTTGATGCGGAATGAATGTTTCTTTTTGTAATGAATCATTCAAGTGAAAAAGAGCATTACTGATAACCGAAAAAACCCCTTCATGTTCCATATTCTCATAGTCACTGGAATTGACCTGAAAGTTCATGGAAAATTTCTGTAAAATCTCCAGATATAAACACACCAAATAAAATGCCTGAATATTGTGACGAATGAGATGGGGCTCCCAAATTCTCTGCGACTCACTGGCCATCATTAATTCATTGCCTTCGATCTTTCCGGCCCTTTGCTCTTTGATCTGAATTTTAACCATCGAGCCAATTTCAAAGATCGTGGGCTTATGGTGTTTGCCACCACCTTGACCACCATAAATATAAAAACTTCCCATCATCCCATTTCGCATCATGAGTTTAACGATGAGATCTCGCTCTTTATAGGGAACCTTATGAATCACTACGCCTTCAAAAACCATTCTTCGATCTGCTTCATTAAGTGGTGGAGCTTCATTTTCAAACTTAATCTCGCGATAGCCAAGGAATTAAATAATTTACTCCATTTAATTCCGACTGGATTTTCCAGTGCAAAAACTTCAAAACTCTCCCCTTTGCGACCTCCCCTGGCCACCATCTGGATCCAAAAATCTAGGTTTTTTACCTGGTAGAGAAAAAAGATTCGCGAAATATTTGGCAAATTCACGCCGTGAGATAAAACAGTGGTGGCCACGATAAACTGAGGAGGCTTCTCTGTTTGAACTTTAAGAGAAAAGGCACTCGCCTCACCACCGACACATGTCCAGACCGAAAATCCTTGCTGTTTGAGTAATTTTTCCCATTTCATGACCTCTGAGCGATAAGCACAAAAGACCAAATTTACCCCAGAAGATGATTGGGGAGAATGATTTAAAAGATAAGATTCCATCCAACTCGCTGAACTGGCTTTGTAATACTGATGAGGCCTATTTTTAAGCCTCTGGTTACCGTGATCAACCCAAGTCATTTGATCAAAGTGGCAGCTAAAGGTTTTGATTTCTTCTCTCATTTCTTCAGTCAGGGTAGCAGTCATGAAGATCACTAATTCAGTTTCTTGAACTAACTCATAAAAAGCTTCCCACATTTTTGGTCTAAAAGAATTTCCCCAATAAAAATACAAGTGAAACTCATCCAGAATCACCACTCGAGATGACTGACCTTTAGTAAGCCATTCCTCAGGCGTCATCACCAGACAACTCTCCCCCCATTTAGCGAGGCACTCATTAGCGAGTGCTCGCAGTGGAGAAATGAAGAGAATGGGATGCTCAAATTCTTCGATGAGGCTTGAGATCAGGTGAGTTTTGCCCGAGGCCGGAGGTGCCGTCAGTATGAGTAATTCACAATTCATCAATAACTTTTATTCTTTTTGCTGCGAGGTCTCGATGCCAATCACGCGTCATAAGGAAATATTTGCATTACTGAATTTTTCTTTAATCCTCAGACTCTGTTGAATCGATTTTGACCTAAATAAATTTCTTCAGGTTTAGTTAAACAGTATTTATTCACCTGTAAAACCTAGCCAAAAACTCAACTGAATGGTCTAATTACCCCTCGTACTTCTTAATGCGAGGCTATTTATGAAATTAGGTGTCATTTTCACCGTGATTTTGGGAATCATTGCCGCTGCTTATATTAATGCTCGTCAGACCCTGACTCAAAAAGTGGATCTGAAAGCTTTGCATTTGCAAATGACTGTCACTGAACTGGAAGCCAGCTTCGGTTCGCCTTTTTCCCGTCAAAGAAGCTCCCTAATCTATATTTTAGAAGACTCCTCTCAGCTCTCTATCACCCTTCGGGATGATGTGGTGGCCAGTGCGGTAGTGAAATTTCACAACCCGATTAAAATTGAAGATCCTCAGATGAGACAACTCACTTTGGTGCAAATGTCTCCAGCGGATTTACAAGACGGTGACCCCAGTTGGTTTTTCGCCGGCAAGCCCGAAGAAGGGATGATTTACAAAATCACTCAACACGGCGAGATTGAAAGCCTGACTTGGGTGGCACCTTTCACTTACAACAATAACCAAGCAAAAAATGTTCAGGCCTTGCTGCAAGATTTTAGAAGCCAGCACCTCTCGAATCTGTGATAAAATAGCTATATGATTACGCAAATTGAAAAACTTTTTGATCAACAAATTAGACCGGCACTTGCCCAACACGGCGGGAATGTCGAAGTAGTGGATGTCGATAACAACATTCTTTTCGTAAAATTCTTTGGTGGCTGTCAGGGATGCTCTAGCTCTAAGGCCACTCTTCGTGGCGGCATGGAGCAGTTGATTAAACAAAATTTTCCCGATATCTCAGAAGTGGTCGATGTCACCGATCATCAAAGTGGAACCAACCCGTACATGTAGTTAGAGCTTGGGATCTCTCAAGACATCCAATCTCTCTCTCACAGACTTAATCCGGTCCAGACTGAACTCTCCAAAAATAATTTTTTCGCCCTCTCCTGCATCTGCTAGGACTTCTCCCCATGGGTCAACAATCAGCGAGTGACCAAAAGTGCTGAGCTTCTCGTTGTGTTTTCCCCATTGAGCTGAGGCAATGACATAGGACTGATTCTCAATGGCGCGGGCGCGAACCAGCGTGTGCCAGTGGGCCTTACCAGTGGGAACTGTAAAGGCCGAAGAAATGGAAAGAACGTTTGCCCCTTGAGAAGAATAGGATCTAAAAATTTCTGGAAAACGCAGATCAAAACAAATCGATAGACCGATCTGATAGCCTTCTACATCAATCATCTGAGGCTTATTACCTTTAGTGTAGACTTTGCCTTCATCAATAATGGTATTGCTTGGATGCTTAGATAAATCGCAAGAAAAGAGATTCATTTTGTCATAGATAGCAATGGCATTGCCTTGAGGATCAAAATTATAAGAGCGGTTAAGAATTTTCCCATCCACATTGGTCGCAGCTGATCCGCCTAGAATATAGAGACCGGAATCTTTTGCAAGATTTCGAATGGCTTCATAATGTTCATTCAGGCCATCCACTAAGTAAGGAGTTGGGCGAGTTCCATCGGACATGGAATAGAAGGCCTCTGGAAGAAATACTGCCACAGCATTTTGATTCTTGGCCTCAACCATAAATTTTTTAATTGTGGCCAGATTAACCAAGGGATCTAGAACTGATTGAAGCTGAATGACTCCGATCTTCATGTGACTTGTCCTTTTCGCATTTACCATTTTAAGGACAAGTTATAAGATCTGCAGAACATGCTGAAAACAATTTTTCTTAACCTTCTAAAATTCTCGCTAGCAGCAGTGCTCATTGGATGGTTATTGTCTTCAGGTAAACTTGATTTCAAGCTCTTAGCGACTTTGACGGATCATCCGATGGCCATTTTTTTGGCGGTTATACTGAGTATTCTCAATTTTTGTCTCGTCTCTCTCAGATGGCGCAGCATTCTTGGCGCCCGAAGCACAGTCGACATTCCTCTTTTGGGTATGCTCAAAATTTCTTGGATTGGGCAATTCTTCAGTAGTGTCCTACCTGGAAGTGTGAGTGGGGACTTGGTCAAAATCCTCTATGTACAAAAGTTTGATGCCTCTTTATCCAAACAATTTCTTTTCGCTTCAATATTAATTGATCGGGTCATGGGTTTATCAGGCCTGATTCTTCTGGTAGGAATCAGCTCGCTTGGATTTTCAAGTCACATTTTAGAAAATGCTCCGGCGATGGAGCCTTTATTAAAGTTTAACTATATCTTGGTCATGCTCATCATTGTCTCGATTAGCGTCTTCATGTATTGGCACCAATTTATTCGATCGGTACTCGTCTCTTTTCAGTCTAAATTTTTGCCAGGTTTATTTACTCGCGTGATTTCACTTTGGGATGACTTAGTCATGATCAAGTCACGTATGCTAAAGGCGATGGTTTTATCCATTATTATTCAACTCTTTGGTGTGGTGATTTTTTGGTCGCTGATTTATCCCTTTGTCAGCGGCAAAATGGATTTTGTTCAGGCCTTAGCGTTTATCCCGGTTGGACTAATGACTTTAGCACTACCAGTAGCTCCCTCTGGGCTTGGAGTCGGGCATGCTATTTTTCAAAAACTCTTTGAGTTTTCAGGCATTGAGAATGGGGCTTCGCTCTTCAATATTTACTTCGTCGTCACCCTGATGGTGAACGTACTCGGAGTGATTCCTTATCTTCTTAGCAAAAGAAAATAATCTTAAAAAATAAATATTTTTGAAGGATCAATGTGACCGTAATGAGTTGCTTTCGTCTTCAAACTTTCAAGCTGCAAAAGAAAATTTAACTCTTCTTCAAAGCTATTTAATTTGCGGATTTTCTTGGATTGCTTTTTCAAAATGGACTTCACACCCTGAGGAAGGATGCAGACTCCGCGCAGAAGGTAATAAGCACCGTTGTACTTAATAACTCTTCCTGTGAAAACATCGCCTTCCATCAAAGAAATGGTAGGATGATTTTTAACCAACACAATTTTTTCATCGTGAAGTATATCGTGAAGAACGATTTGCTTTCTAAAATTGATTTTAGAGAATTCAAATAAAGAATGATTCACATTAAGTAGAGCCTGAGAAAGCTCGACATCAAGCTGGCTGCTGCGAATGTAGTCTTCAATAACCTTGGAGCCATCGTTATGACGAAATTGGAAAATATACCAATCGTTAAAACAATTCATACGAGATTCAAACTCTTCTTTATCTTCGTCGAGTTTACCCGTGATAGTAAAATATTTATCTTTCGCTGATTTTAATTCATCGAAATGCGCGCCCTCTGTGTAGAGGCCTAAAACTTTATCTAAGTGTTCATGGACGATATCAAGCATATAGTATTCTACTCTTCCGTTTTAAGAACTGCCAAGAAGGCTTCTTGAGGAATTTCTACATTCCCGACCATTTTCATCCGTTTTTTCCCCTCTTTTTGCTTCTCTAGGAGCTTACGTTTACGTGACACGTCACCACCGTAACATTTTGCAAGCACGTTCTTACGCAGGGCTTTAATTGATTCGCGGGCAATAATCTTCGATCCAATCGCGGCCTGGATAGCGATATCAAATTGTTGGCGATCAATCACCTTCATCAAACGGAAAGTCAGATCCTTACCTCTTTGCTGAGAATTACTTCTGTGGGTGATCATAGATAAAGCATCCACTTTATCGCCATTAATCATCACATCCAGCTTAATCATGTCCGATTCCATATAATCGTTGAGTTCATAATCCATTGAGGCATAGCCTTTGGATAAAGACTTCAGCTGATCATAAAAATCAAACATCATTTCTGAAAGAGGAAGTACGTAGCCAAGTTGCACACGATCTTCAGTGATATAATTAATACTTTGATTACTTCCGCGGCGATCTTCACAGAGCTTAATAATTTTTCCCACGTACTCATTCGGTAAATGAATCGTGAGTTTAACCGTAGGCTCCTTAATCATATCAATCTGAGTTGGATCAGGCAGCTTAGAAGGGTTATCAATCATGAAAACCTGACCCGTAGTCGTATGGATTTCATAATTACAAGAAGGAGCAGTCGAAATAAGTGCTAGATCAAACTCTCTTTCTAGACGAGTTTGAATAATATCCATATGAAGCAGACCTAAAAAGCCACAACGAAAGCCAAATCCCAGGGCCTGAGAAACCTCGGGCTCATAGGTAAATGAGGAATCATTGAGAGCTAATTTTTCAAGAGCTTCTTTTAAAACTTCGTATTCTTCAGAATCTACCGGAAAGACTCCGCAAAAAACCATTGGTTTAATTTCTTTATAACCAGCAAGAGTCGGAGTGGTATCTTTTTTATCGGTGTGAACAATCGTATCCCCGACTTTTACGTCGCGAACCGTTTTGATTCCGCAAACAATCATCCCTACTTCGCCGGCGCCCAGCTGGGGTACTTCAAGGTAGAAAGGCTGATTCACCGCCAGTTTTAAAACTTCGTAATCAGTTCCTCTGAACTTAAAGTGAATTTTATCTTTCACTTTAATTGTTCCTTCCATAATACGGGCAAGAACAACTACCCCTCTATAGGGATCAAACCATGAATCAAAAATCAAGGCCTGAAGAGGAGCATCAACCTGACCCTTAGGAGGTGGGATTTTTTTTACAATTTCTTCTAATAAATAATCTACCCCAAGACCAGATTTCCCAGAAACTAAAGCGGCTTCTGAGGCATC
>CANFNN010000056.1 GCA_947448095.1 Bacteriovoracaceae bacterium
TCAATACCATTCGATGTAAAAAAGTTGTACTCGCCTTAAATGGTTATTTCCCCCAATTTCATTCTGCTTTTAAAGATCTTATCACGCCTTTTCGTGCGCAGATGATGGCAGTTGAACTAGAAGACGATATTGATTCACAAGCACTTCATTATGATTCCCCGGAGAAAGTCTATTGGAGAAAGTCTTTTGATAAGACACTCCTTATTGGCGGAAAGCGACTTCTTGATGAAGCTGGAGAAGTGGGAGATTTTGAAAAGATCTCTTTTAAAATCCAAGAGGGACTCGAAAGTTATCTAAAAGAAACACTCAAAATTCGTTACAAAGTTCTTCATCGTTGGTCAGGAACCATGGGATTTACTGATCATGAACTTCCTTATATTACCAAAGCGAATGCTGATATAGATGCTTTTGTCATTGGTGGCTTTAGTGGACATGGCATGGGTTTTGGTTTCAGGTCTGGTCAAGAAATGGCCAAACTTGTAACGGGTGAGATTTCACAATCATTTTTTGATTCTTTTAAACCGGTCAATATTCAATTATGAAAAAAAGAACATTACTTATAGCGATTCTCTCAATTAGCTTAATCGGATTAGCGTTCTTAGGTTGGAAGAAATTTAAACTCCAATCACTCTCTCCTTCGCTTTTAAGTCTCTCTTTAGACAATGCCTTTGATAGTTTAGATCCTTGTAAGGCATATAGTGATGACTCATTGATTGTTTCCTCACAAGTTTTAGAACCTCTCTACCAATATCACTACTTAAAGCGGCCCTATGAGATTCAGCCACTCGTTGCGGCTGAACTTCCTTTGTTTGAGCAAAAGGGTCTCGTCTTAAAAATAAAATTAAAAAATAAAATCATTTATCACGATCATCCGGTATTCAAGGGCAAAACGAGATATTTAAAAGCAGAAGATTTCGTTAACCAATTCAAACGTCTTGCCATGGATTCTTTGAAAAGTCCTGGGAGAAGTCTCTTCTCTGGTCTTATCCTTGGATTTGATGATTACGGAAAAAAAATAAATGAAAATTGGAAAAAAATAAAAACAACTCCCCTTGAAGGGGTTTCAGCCTTTGATGATCGGACACTGATGATCAAAATGAGCCGTCCTGAACCAAATATGATTTATTATTTGGCGTTGAATTTTGCTGTTCCGGTTCCTTGGGAACTTTTAGTTGCCGAAGAAAATAAGTTGGATAAGGTGTTGGTTGGAACTGGCCCCTATGAATACACGGGGTTTGTTAATAATTATTTTGGGATGAAAAAGTTTGTTAATTATCGTTTGGATTTTTACCCCAGTTCAGGCGACCGTTACGCAAATGTTGAAAAACTGTTGATTTCTTCCAAAGAGAGAATTCCTTTTATTGATGAAGTTCGTTTTTATGTAACTTCTCAAGAAGAGGAAAGATGGGACATGTTTCTCAAAAGAGACATTGATCTTTTGACTGTGCCTAAAACGTTTATTCCCAAACTTTATGATTCTAACGGCGAACTTAGCCCAGAATTAAAAAACAAGGAAATCATTCTAAAGCACTTTCCCATTTTGGCGAATCGTTGGCTTTCTTTCAATATGAAGAATTCAATCCTTGGTAAAAATGACTTCCTTCGTAGGGCCATTGCCTATGCGATTGATTATTCAAAATATGTTCAAGTGTTGTCACAAAATACAAATCTTCGTGCTAACTCGATTCTCGTGCCAGGAATTTCAGGTTATATGCCAGCCAAAGATTTTCGATTTAAATATGATCCTGTGTTGGCCAAAGAATATTTGAGACAGGCTGGTTTTGATAAACCAGAAAAAATGCCTACGATAATCTATTCGACTCGAGGCAATCAGAGTATTCATTTACTAGAAGCTGATTTTATAAAAAAACATCTTGAAGCAATTGGACTTAAGGTTCAAATAGAAGTTCTGACTTTTCCCGATTTTATCCGAAAAGGGCGAGCCGGGGAGTTGATGTTTTTTACTGATAACTGGCTTTTTGATTACCCTGATGGCGAAAATATTCTTCAGCTTTTAGTTTCTAGGAATTTTCCGGGAGTCAACAAGTCTGCTTATTCCAATCCGCGAATTGATGCTCTTTATGATGAATTAAAGAAGACTACCAATCTTGATTTGAGAGACGCTATTATTCAACAAATGGAAGAAATCGTTTTTAATGATCTTCCTTGGATTCCCATGATGTATGAAAGTTCATTTGTGCTTCAATACCCAGAGATTAAAAACTTCAGAAAATCATCCATTATTAGAAATTATGTTAAATATCTTAAACTAGAGAGATAGCGATGACCCTAAGTAACGTGGCCAATCAATTGAGAGAAGCTCATCAAAATTACGGCCGTTTTGATGTTAATAGTCGACTTGAGAAACTAGGACTATTAAAAAAAGTTATCTTGAAGTACGAGTCTGAAATAACCCATGCCCTAAGATCGGATTTAGGGAAATCTGCTTTTGAAACCTATGCGACTGAAATCGGCTTTATCTTAGAAGAGATTAATTACACGCTCAAAAATCTCTCCTCATGGGCGAAAATAAAAAAAGTAAAAACTCCTCTGACTTTGTTTCCTGGGAAGAGTTTTATTCACCCGGAGCCTTATGGTGTTGTACTCTTAATTTCTCCATGGAATTATCCTTTTCAATTGTGCCTTTCTCCTTTTATAGGAGCGATCGCTTCTGGAAATCGGGTTGTCTTAAAGCCTTCGGAATTCGCACTAGAGACTTCTTCTATTATTAAGAAAATAATTTCAGAAGTTTTCAAAGAAGATGAGGTGATTATAGTTGAAGGTGGGCTCGAAGAAACTCAGACATTATTAAAGCAAAAATTTGATTACATCTTCTTTACTGGAAGTACCGGTGTAGGCAAAGTGATCATGAAAGCTGCTGCTGAAAATCTTACTCCTGTGACTTTGGAACTCGGTGGGAAAAGCCCATGCTTAATTGAGGAAAGTGCCAATATCGATATTGCTGCCAAAAGAGTTGCCTGGGGTAAATTTCTTAATGCCGGGCAAACTTGTGTCGCTCCAGATTTTGTTTTGATTCCAGCCAAATTGCAGGATCAGTTTATCGAAAGATTAAATTATTACATCACAACCTTTTACGGTCTTGATGTTAAAACCTCGCATGACTATCCTCGGATTGTGAATCATCGCCATTTTGATCGTTTAGAGCAGCTGCTTATTCCGGAAAAAATTGCAGTTGGTGGACAGCTCATTCGTGAAGAAAACTTCATTGGACCGACAGTTATGAAAAATGTTGTGTGGTCTGATAAGGTCATGCAGGATGAAATATTTGGGCCTATACTGCCGATTATTCCTTACGAGAATTTACAGGAAGCAATCAAGCAAATTTTAAATCTACCAAAGCCTCTGGCATTTTATTTATTTTCTGAAGATTCCGAAAAGCAAAACCAGATTATCTCAATGATTCCTTTTGGGGGAGGCTGTATCAATGACACAGTTATTCATCTCGCCAATCCTAATTTGCCATTTGGTGGAGTCGGAACGTCTGGGATTGGGAGTTATCATGGGCAGAAGAGCTTTGATACCTTTACTCACTATAAGTCGCTGTATCAACAGGGATCGTTAGTGGATATCCCTTTGAGATACCCACCCTATAATGAACAGAAAATGAATTGGATTAAGTTCTTTTTACGTTAGAGTTTCCAACTCGCATCGTACCATGGCTTAACAGTCTGGGTGTGGCCGGCGACGTATCTGTCCTGGGCAGGAGTCTTCATATTGGCGTAATGAACGGCCATAAATGCGAAAAAGAAGAAAAAGAAAGTTGCTGTACTAAATAATTTCCATGTCATATTTGTCCCCTTGAGTGATTCCTATAGGGCTTATCGGTTGAGGCGAGGATAAGTTAATCCCACTTTTGACTAAAACAATAAAATTAATGTGTTAGGTCCCTTATCTCTATTGCCTTCAGTCTGGAGAATGTTTTAAAATAAGGCCTACAAACCGATCTTTAAAAGGCTTTTTGGTGAAGTTAATTGTTCTATTTTTAGGATTGATACTCAATTTTTCAACTCCTGTGTTTGCCCAACTTCTCAAAGAGAAGGTTCTGATTGGAAGAGTTGAGTGGATAAGTATCCCAGAAATCAAAATCAAGCTCAAAGCACGAATTGATACAGGTGCTAAGACCACCTCTATGCACGCAATGAATATTGAGGAAGTAGAACAAAGGGGTGAGCTCTTTGTTAAATTTCAAACCTTAGATTCAGAAGGCAAAGTCGTTGAACTCGTGAGAAAAGTGGGAACTACTCAGCGAGTTTCAAACACTGCAGGTTTTGTTTCTCGTCGTTACGTAATCAAAGAAAAAATTAAAATGGGAAATATTGAAAGAGAAGTCCTCATTAACTTAAATGACCGCTCTAAAATGGAATACAAGTTCCTGATTGGCCGTAACGTCCTTTTGGGACGTTTCATTGTTGATGTGGCCCGCTCACACGTATTAGGTGATTAATTCATGAAAAAAATCATAGTTCTGATTACGACTCTCTTGATCGCTACTCCGTTAGCGATGTTATTTTATAAATCACAAGTTTTGAATCTCTCCTTACTCCCTCAGATGGTGGATGATGTTTGGAACTTTCATCTTACGGCCAAGCCCAAGGGAGATCATTCTACTTTTTCTTTTCCCATTCCTAAGCCTGGTCCAGGAATTAAAATTAGCGATGAGAGAATTCGCTCTAAAAACTTTGAAGTTTTTATCGATTCCAATTCTGATAGCACCTTGGCAACTTGGAGTTCAAAAGAGCCAATTAAACAAAAAGTTGCGTATTCTGCAAGAATCGATTTGAAGCCATTGTCATATAAAGATATTCCAAAAGATTATACCGAAAGTTATCCAAAGGGTTTGACTCGTTATCTTAAAACTCCTGAATTATTGCCGGAAGATACAGCGGCTATTAGTCATCTCGAAAAAGCGATTCTTGAAGGCAACGAGGACAAAACCAGCGTAATCAGAAAAATTTATTATTATGTTGAAGAAGAAATTCAGCGAAATACTTCAATTAAAACAATCCATGAAACTTTAAATACTGGTAAAGGCTCACCTCTTATTAAGGCTAAGCTTTTTAATATTATGGCCCGTCGTCAAAAAGTGCCTTCACGAATTGTCGTGATGGTTCGAATGCCGGAGCTTAAGAAACAAGCCCAGTCAAAACTCAGATTCACATTTGCCAATGAAGTTTTTCTGAACAATAAGTGGATTCCAATTGATACGAACCGCGGCTACTTCGGTGAGCGGCCGGATAACTTTATGGTTATTCATCGAAATTATGACGAAGTGGAAAAGATTATTTCTAAAAAGAGAGTGAGCTATTCGATTCAAGCTGAACGAGCAAGAATTAACCGTTATAATAAAACAGAATTTAAAAAAGAAGTTCTCAAAAGTGATTCAATCTTTTCTAAGCTCAGTCTCTATCGTCTGCCCCTTCCTCTTCAGACAATGTTTACGACCATTTTATTAATTCCCTTAGGCACCTTAGTTCTTTCGATTGCTCGCAATATTATTGGTATTCCGACCTTTGGTATTTTTACGCCTATCCTTTTGACTCTGTTTTTTAAAGAGACGTCTTTTGGTTTCGGTTTTTTATTCTTTTTTGTGGTGGTTCTAATCGGAATTGGAGAGAGATATGTTCTGGATAAGTTCTATCTTCTTGCAGTCCCCAGACTCTCAATCATTCTTACCCTCGTAATTATGCTGATGATTGGTTACTCGCTTTTTAGTTCAGATATTGCTTTTATTTCACAAAAGCATTTGGCGTTCTTTCCCATCGTTATTGTGACATCGAATATTGAGCGGTTATCAATCATGCTAACTGAAGAAGGACTGGTTAATACTCTTAAAACCCTTTTTGGGACTCTCGTTATTGCCATCTTGGGTTATCTTCTCTACTCCATTCATGCCCTTGAAATGTTTATGTTCACTAACCCAGAACTTCTGTTCACAGTCATTGGCCTATTGATCTTAATCGGAAAATATAAAGGTTATCGTCTCTCTGAGTTCTTAAGATTCAGAGATCTAGTTCGTCAGAGGAAGAAAATAAACGAGGTCATATCACATGATATTCCGTGATTTGGAAAACCTCGGTATTCTAGGCATCAATAATCGTGTTGGAAGGTATATCCTTCGTCATAACAAGCGTGAAAATTATCCACTTGTTGATGATAAAGTTAAGACTGCTCAGAGAGCAGAGGCATGGGGTATTGCCATGCCTGAGAACTACATGATTGTTGAGAATTACGGCTCTCTAAAAAATCTACATCTTAAGATTTTGAACTACGATTCTTTTGTCATAAAACCTGCTAATGGTTCTCAGGGAAACGGAATTATTGTTATTAAAGAAATCATTAAGGAAGAAAAAAATGGAGTGATGCGAGTTTTGTGCCGTCGCTCAAATGATAAGTTAATGGAAATTGAGGAAGTGAAACACCACATCTCTGGTATTCTCTCTGGTCTTTACTCTCTGTCTGGTCAAAGTGATACGGCAATTATTCAATCAAAAATTGATAAGCATCCAATCTTTAATGATTATTCTTATGGTGGGATTCCCGATATTCGTGTGATTGTCTTTGAAGGTTATCCCGTTATGAGCATGGTTCGTTTGCCGACGAAATCTTCCGATGGTCGCGCTAATCTGCATCAGGGCGCGATTGGAGCAGGCATCAATTTAGCTGATGGCTCGACTAATAATGCTGTTATTAAAAACCAGGTCATTGATGTTCATCCTGATACTGGTCATCAGCTGGTTGGGCTTAAACTTCCTTTTTGGCGAGAGATTCTGGAACTCGCGGCGCAGTGCTATGACATGGTGGAATTAGGTTATTTAGGAGCTGATATTGTTCTTACCCCGGATCGAGGACCAATTCTTCTTGAGCTTAATGCTCGTCCCGGTTTGGGAATTCAAATTGCTAATCTAGCAGGTCTCGTTCCCCGTTTAGAAAAAATTCGCCTAGAAGCACCGAAGAATTTACTCGCTAAAGAGAGAGTTGATTTTTCCATGAAAAATTTTTAAAGATTTTCAATAATCGAATAGAAGTCTGAAGCAGTCTGGGAGAGGAGAAGTTTTCTTCTGATCAACTCGCTGTTTTCAATACCATCTAGCATGTAGCGAGAGACGGATTTACTTTGCTTTAGTAAGCCTCGATCGGAAATGTTTTCTTTTTCAAGCTGCATTTTGTATTCACTAAAAAACGTTTGGATTTTATCAAAGCGCTCACGTGCTGATTCCTGAAAGTTACCAGACTTATAGTCTTGAGCAATCCATGGAGCCTTAAGTGCGCCTCTGGCAATCATCACAGCATGACAGCCAGTTTCTTTAAGCATGCGGTCGATATCATTCAATCCCCAGACATCGCCATTTCCCACGATCGGTACCTTCGAAATTTTTACGGCTTTTTCGATATAGCTCCATTCGGCAGGAACTTTGTACATCATGTCTCGAGTTCTGCCATGTACGGTAATCATCTCGACACCCTCGTCATTCAATAGCCGAATAGAGTCTTCAAACTCCAAAGTATTATGAAAGCCGGTTCTAATCTTGGCCGTTAGCCTACCGGTGAAATGTTCTCGAATATTTTTGATTAACGAGCGCAAGGTATTAAGGTCTAGCAGTAGCGACGATCCTCCGCCGTTTTTCGTCACAGTGTTAGATGGGCATCCAAGATTAATATCCAACCAAGGGTAGCCTAAAGAAACCAGGTCGGTGACCATCTGAATGGTGAAGGCGCGATGTGAAGTCAGAATCTGAAACATCGTTTTATTTTTGACCCAATCAAATTCAGAAAGCTCCGCTCCGAAATGGCGAGTGATGTGCTTAAGCGGATATCGGCCAGCAGAGGGAACTCGTAAAAAATCCGTCGCAAGATAGTCCCATTCGGGATACAGCTTCAGGATTGTTTTTCGAAAAGCCTCATCAGTAATGCCCTCCATTGGGGCAAAAATCAGCGAGCCATAAGGAACTGATGGAAGTGGGGAGGTGTTAGTCATTATAGATGCGAGAAAAACAGCTGTACTGGAACTTGAGTCCTGAAAAAACAAGGTTGATCATTAAATCGTTACGAGATTTTCCAATTGCCTCACTCGGAATCGCGATACTTCCTTCGCCGTTTTCATTGATTACTTTATAGATGTGATTTGTTCCTTCGATCATTTGAAATTTAATATTTACGAGAATGCGCTCGTCTTCAGGGTTTTGCATGCCTGATGACAAAAAAAGTGTTCCGCCATCTTCCGTTTGAAGATTTACGACTGCGACATCAGTTGACTCGCCTACAACTGAGCACTGGATATATTGACGAGCAAAAACAGACGTTGAGAGTGAAAGCGCAAGAATAAAAAATAAAGTTTTCATTGGATTCTCCATTCGAATTAGGTGTTTGATTTATCAAACACTTTCTGTAAAGTGAAGGATAAACCATTATAATTGGAGATAGCAAATGGATCCTAAAATACAACAAAAACTCATAGTGCTGGGGAGCATAATTCTTCTCACGATAGTTTTAGTGATGTCCTCATCCTATGTGATTCCACCTGGTCACAGAGGTGTTTTGGTAACAATGGGAAAAGTTTCACCAATTTTTGCTCCCGAAGGCTTTGGAGTAAAAACTCCCTTTATAACGGACGTTTTACCGGTCTCGGTGAGACAACAGACAAAATCAACAGAGGCCGATTGCTATTCATCTGATCTTCAACAAATTAAAATTGAACTTCGCGTTCTGTACCGAATTCCCGAAAATATGATTGTGAGAAATTTTCAAGATTATTCTGGAGATCCCTTTGATAGTCTTATCGCTCCAAGAGTTGCCGAAGCCTTGAAAGAAGTGACTGCTCTTCAAAGTGCCGAACAAATTGTGAAGAAAAGAGAGGAGATTAAGTCTACAGCTTTAAGTGCCGCACGTTTAAAAATTGGAAATCTCATCGTGATTGAAGATTTGGTGATTCAGGATGTTTCTTTATCTAAAGAACTTGAATCGGCAATTGAAGCTAAAATGGTGCAAGAGCAGGAAGCTGCGAAAGCAAAATTCATTCAACAAAAAGCTGAGATTGAAGCCAATACGGCGATCATTAAGGCCAAAGGCGAAGCCGAGGCAATTCGAGTCAGAGGAAAGGCCCTGCAGGAAAGTCCTGGTCTCGTGCAGTTACAAATTGTTGAAAAATGGAACGGAGTTTCTCCACTAGTTATTGGGGCCGGTGGAAGTGGTGCTAATATTCTTCTTCCTCTTAAGCAATAATAACGCGTTCTGTTGTATGTAAAAATTGCTCTCTTAAGGTGATCTTTTTTTACAAATGAATGACTCCGAGATAGCTAGAAGTAAAATTCCAGCTCTCTCGGAGATTTATTCATGAAAAAGACCTTCGTTTTGTTTCTTAGTTTGGCCTCACTCAATAGTTGGGCCATTAAACTTTCAGATTATAAACCATTCAATTTTGAGCCACTTTTTACCAATCCTGTTTGTGCAACTTACTCTTATGCCACTCCTGTCATCACTATCAATGGCTCAACAGTTACTTCTAAACCCAAAAACGTTTATTGTAAGCCTTCTGATGAAGAAGTCTCAGTCGCTAGAAGCACTTCGCCTCAGTATAGGATTATTGAATGGGTTTCGGACAAAGACACAAAAGAACTCTATCTGGCCTATTTAAGCTTTAGTTCAAAAAATGTTTCAGCTGCTCTTTGTAATGCTGTCAAAAAAGGCGTCAAGCTCTCTATCGTTTTAGACGGTGGCGAAGATACTTTGAATCATCCCGTTCTTAATCCGGCTGCCGAAGGCCTCAAAAAATGTGGCGAGAATCTGGTTAAAGTCACTTACCGTGGCAGCACAACCGGGCTTGGCTATGCTCATAATAAAATTTTAATGGTTAATCCTGGAGCTAAGGTTTCTAAGATTCTTTTTTCTTCAGGAAATATGACTAGTGGAACAAGTATCAATCATGAGAACTGGAATTTTATTACCACCTCAGGAGATTCCTATTTTTCTCAGGCCCATAAATGTGTCATTGAATCAATGATAGAGGCCGGTGATACTAAGGCCAATTTTACAAAATCATTGAATGCTTGCCGCTCTCTTATAAAAGCGGAACAAGAATCTGATATTCAAGTTTTCTTCTCGCCGGTTGATGGGGATAAGGCCCTCCAAAAAGTTACCGAAGCGGGTAACAAGGCCAAATTAATCGAGGCCATGTCTCATCGTTTTTCAGGCCAATTAGCAGCGCTTTATATGAAACTGTTAGACGATAAAAAGCCTATAAAATTTATTCTTGATGATGATATCTACTGGTCAGTTAAGCGCCGAGAAAATATCGGACGCAACACTTCGATTGAAGCTTTCAAAATTTATAAAGATCTCATCAATAAAGGCATGAATACAAAGTTTCTTCAAACGAACCAAAACGTATTTCAACTGCAGCACAATAAATTTATGATTTTTACCTTTGATCAAGGTGGAGCCGTTTTTAATGGAGCTGGTAACTTTACGACTGCAGCTTTTACGAAAAACTTTGAAAACTTCTACTATATTACTATTCCAGAAGTGGTTGCGGCCTATAATACACAGTACGATCTTTATTTTGATAAGATGGCCACTTCAGAAGACGAGATGCCTAGGGATTACGTTCTACCATAATGAAGAATTTATTTTTAACCCTCATCTTACTTGCGATTTTTTCCTGCACAACGACCACTCAGGTCGTTGATGTTGCGTCTTTAAACCAAAAGACCCAAAAGATTTTAGGGCAAGCAGAAAAAGGACTCCAAAGAGTTGAGAGTGATTTTTCTGAGCATGAACAAGTTTTAATCAAATGGGGCGATGATAAAGGCCGGCAAAATCTAAAGCGAATGTTGGTGGTAAAACAGAATCTGACTCAGAACTATATTCGGCTCAAAGAAGATTTTGAAGGCAATCCTTACAGTGAAAAATTAAAAATCTCTTCTAAAGAAAAAGAATACTCAGGCTTCAATAAGTATCAGAACGGATTAAACGCCCGCTTTGAAGTTTTGGACAAGCAATTTGACTCCTATAAATCTGAAAGCCTTAAGCTTAATGCCTACCTTGAAACTAAATCTTTATACCGAATTAATCCGCAGCATCTGAGAGATGATTTCATCAACTCTTTAAACGAAGCCAAGAGCATGCAGTTGGTAATTAAAAACAAACTCATGGATTACAACGTTAAATTCAATCAATCATCTATTGATGAGAGTCAAAAAGTTCAGCAGAAACTGCTTATTCAGGAATTAGTGAAAATTGTTGAGCAGATGGAAGATGAGACTTTTAGACTTCAGCGTCTTTTCAATCGAGTCATGAATGAAATCAATACGGGAGTTAAATTTGTTACCCCTAAAATGAAGTCTTATAATTATTTGGGTCAAATCGAAAAGAAAATGAGATCAATTCAGGCCAGGCGAGACGAGTTTAATTTAAAATCCAAAAATCTCAATTTTTAAAGACCAAAAAAAAGGCTCCTTTCGGAGCCATTCTTTTATTCTGCGCCTTTATCAGGCTCCATTTGTGATTGCATGTAATTTTGAACACCCACGGCCTTAAGCAGGTCCCGTTGAGTTTCTAGCCAATCCACATGATGCTCTTCTGATTTAAGAATCGAAAGAAACAAATCGCGAGAGGCATAGTCATGTTCTGCTTCTGCTATTTGGATACATTTTTTTAGCTGAGGAACCGCTTCATATTCCACTTCTAGGTCGGCCGCAATTACTTCCGCTACATTTTGTCCGATCCGAACTTTATTTAATTTTTGAACATTCGGAAGTCCTTCTAAAAAGAGGATTCGCTTAATAACCATATCTGAATGTTTCATCTCATCAATTGAGGCTGCGTATTCTAATTTTCCTAATTTTTCTAGGCCCCAGTTTTGAAGCATCCGGGCATGAAGGAAGTATTGGTTAATCGCTGTTAACTCGTTCGTAAGTACGGCGTTAAGAGCATCGATAACGACTTGAGAGCCTTTCATAAATTCACCTCAGGATTCAAAAATATTGAGCCCATTGTAGAAGAGGTGAGAGGAAGATGCAAAAGAGTTTGAGGGGGACTAAGGATTATTTGAGGAGTCTTTCATTTCAAAGGGAGTGCGAGCGTTAACTTCAAGCAGAGTCTTCACGGCATCTTCGACACAGGTGCCACAATCAGAACCAACTCCCAAGGCCTTGAGGATTTCCTTAGGGTTGTTCGAGTTACGTGAGGTCACCGCGTCCACGATTTGTTTTTCCGTTATGCCCTTGCAGATACAAACATACATAGTAAGTCTTCCTTCTATGGATAGACTATACGCTTGTTTGATGGTTCAAACAAGCGTTTTAAGGGGGTAGTGTAATGTTTGCCTAGCTTAACCTGAATTTAAGCGCTTAGATTGATTTTAAATGCTGATAAAGCCGGAAAAAGCCAAGTGTCGACATGGACCAGCGGATTTCATCATTCAAGAACTTTTCTCTCAGTTCCTCGAGATCAAAGGCCTTGATCGAGAGAATTGTCTCTTCTCCGTCTGGGTTCGGAAGCTTGGAAGGGATTAGGCCTCGGGCGATATAAAAGTCTTGCTGGTTATTCACAGTGCCAGATGCTTTCATGGTCCAAAACTTTTCCATGTGATGGGCCCTAAAACCGATCTCCTCTTGCATCTCTCGCTGCGCGTTTTCTTCAGAGGTTCCTTTGTCTAGTTCGAGAATTCCCGAAACAGGTTTGATTCTTTGGGGAGGATTTTCATGCGGGCGCTTCTCTTCAATCATGAGAATTTGCCCTTTCTCATTAATCGGAAAAATGATGACTCCCGAAGGAAGATAGACCCTTTCCCAATTGATGCCTTCAATTTTTTCTTCGGTCACTCGAACTATCTGACCTTTATAAACTTCCCGCTCCATACTGCTCCCATATATTTTTGATCGTGAGTCCCACTTCGCTATTTATCTCGTGCTTGGCCTCAGCAACGGGATGCCAGGCGACTTTGATGCCTTTTTCTTTCAGTAAATGAATTTCTCCCAGGGCTTTATCGGGGGAAATAATAGGGTCACTCAAGCCATGAACGGCATCAAGTGAAAAGGAAGGAGAGCTAGGAAAAAAGCGAGTTCTAAATTCGCAGCCGATTCCAATCACATGCCGAGTGCTTGATTCTGAGTAGGCCACCAGGGGAGCGAGGTAGCCGCCTTGAGAAAA